>NZ_JAJNAN010000109.1:0-1403 GCF_022227565.1 Ectothiorhodospira sp. 9100 | reverse complement strand
GGTTAGGGTTAGCTATCGATCCTCGTGCAAGCGACCTTCCACATATTTATGAAGGATGCTGGCAACAAGTGTTTGGTAAGGGATGCCTTCCGCCAGGGCTTTCTTCTGGAGCCCCCTAAGATCCTTGGAGGAGAGTCTTATGTTGATACGGGCATCTTTCTTGAACATGGCCTCGGCGTACTGTTGATGCCGCGCTTTCCTGTCTTCACTGGCTGGAGACCGCTGCAACTCTCCCGCCTCGAATGCATCCATAATTTCCTGCTCTTCTTTATCCAGCCTACTCATTTTGGACCTCCCAAATAGGTTTTGGTCGCTTTCCGGCTCGGGATGATCGTTTTCAGAAAAACCTCATCCTCTGACTCCACAAAGGGCACCAAATACGCATACCCCTCTATCTCAATCACATGAATTTGTTGCCCTGGATATCGCTCCTGATTCGGGTGCTCGAACGTATCCAGGATGCCTCCAACCGAGATGTGCAAAACCACATCCTCGAAAGAGACGTTCCTTTCTGCTTGGAGAAGCTTGTTCTTCTCAGAGTTCCATGTGATAGGTTTCATGGGTCAAAAGATAGCACATTGTGTGCTTTTTGTGCTCATCAGCTAACGTTGCAAATCAGCCGCGCGCGCCTTTGGCGCGTCGGCTGAATTTGCCTTGTTAGCATTTTGAACTCTAGCTATGGCTGTAAGAATCTCGAACAGAGCTAAGTAATGTTCTTCCATGTGGCTGCTCTCCATCCCCCATCAGTACAATAGCAGCATGGCCACCAATAAGAGGCTTTATCCGAGTGTCTAAATACTTTGTAACACTCCAATTAGCCTGTGCTGCATTCTTTTGTGTATACTCGCCTAGATCTTCATTCTCATTTCCTCGAATGACGATTCTTATACCATCCATGCTCCATGCTTTGTTTTCAATCTCACGAATTTTCATTTTTTCTCCTATTTAATGGATGCTAACGTCCAGCGTAACCGGGCGGGTTACCCGTAGCGAACGCGGAGGGTAAGCCGTTCCGAGTTGACGCTGTTGTTAGCGATTTTTTCCTTGTAGGAACTCATAGACTTCGTTCGGTGGATGTACAACAAAACCATCCGCATTGCCAGGATCTTGATTCGCTGCAATACCGCGACATGCCTGAAGAAGCTTCACATTAACAGGATAGATTTCTTTATCAGCTAAATCTGGATTGACTTCAACAATCTCTTGAAGTACGTCCTGTGCATCTTCTTTTTTCAGGAAGAAGTGGATTGGGTGCCTCCCAGGATACCTTGGATGAGGTATAGTCAGGTACTTCTCAGGCTGCCGATCCTGCAACACCCATGCTTCGGAATTCTCGGAGAACTCCGATTCGATCACGTTTAATGATAATGGATCAGACATACTTCCTCCTCCCTCTATATCGC
>NZ_JAJNAN010000108.1:0-1448 GCF_022227565.1 Ectothiorhodospira sp. 9100 | reverse complement strand
CTCAACCCCGAGTCCTACGCCATCTGCAAGGCGGACATGCTCATCAAGGGCCAGGCGGTGGAGCAGATCAAGCTGGGCAACACCCTCTCCGATGATCAGCTGGCCGGCCAGCGCTTCGACATCATGCTCTCCAATCCCCCCTTCGGGGTGGAGTGGAAAAAGGTCCAGAAGGCGATTACCGACGAGCATAACCAGAAGGGCTTCGAGGGGCGCTTTGGCCCCGGTCTGCCCCGGGTGTCCGATGGCTCACTGCTGTTCCTGATGCACCTGGTGAGCAAGATGCGCCCCCGCCAGGAAGGTGGCTCGCGTATCGGCATCATCCTCAATGGCTCGCCGCTGTTCACCGGTGGGGCCGGCAGCGGGGAATCGGAGATCCGCCGCTACCTGCTGCAGCACGACCTGGTGGAGGCCATCATCGGCCTGCCCACCGACATGTTCTACAACACCGGCATTGCCACCTATGTGTGGATCCTCTCCAACGACAAGCCCGCCGAGCGCCGGGGCCAGGTCCAGCTGATCAACGCCACCGGCCGAGCCAGCAAGATGCGCAAGTCCCTGGGCAGCAAGCGCCAGTATGTGGCTGATGGTGATATCGAGGAGATTGTGCGGCTGTATGGCGCCTATCAGGAGACGGAGGAGAGCCGGGTCTTCCCGGTGGAGGCCTTCGGCTACCGACGCATCACCGTGGAGCGCCCGCTGCGGCTCAACTTCCAGGCCAGCCCCGAGCGCATCCAGCGTCTGCTGGAGGAAAAGCCCATCCAGAAGCTGGATGGGACCACCCGCCTGGGTGTCCAGGCCGCCTGCGAGCGACTGGATGCCGGGCATGTCTACATGGGCCGCGAGGCCTTCTTGAAGGATTTGAAGGCGGCGCTGAAGGATCTGGACCTGAAGCTGAGCGCCCCGGTCATGAAGGCCATCCTGGGCGCCCTGTCCGAGCGCGACCCCGAGGCGGACATCTGCACCGACGCCAAGGGTAATCCGGAGCCGGACACCAGCCTGCGGGACAATGAGAATGTGCCCCTGGGTGAATCCGTGTTCGACTACTTCGAGCGGGAGGTGAAACCCCATGTGCCCGACGCCTGGATCGACGAGAGCAAGCGCGACGACCTGGACGGGGAAATCGGCATCGTGGGCTTCGAGATCCCCTTCAACCGGCATTTCTACCAGTTCACCCCGCCGCGCCCGCTGGAGGAGATTGACGCGGATCTGAAGGCCTGCACGGATAGGATCAAGCGGATGATTGAGGAGCTGTCGACATGAGGCATGGGTTGTCATTTCGTTAACTCTCATGCATCAAGGTCGTGAGTCACCCACGATGATGAAAGATAACGAGGGTGACTTACCAAGCCCCTCTCCCCTGCGGGGAGAGGGGTGAGGGGGAAGGACCGGCACAGTGCCTATCCCGCCCCCTCATCCCCGGCCCTTCTCCCCCGAGGGGGAGAAGGGAG
>NZ_JAJNAN010000107.1:0-1464 GCF_022227565.1 Ectothiorhodospira sp. 9100 | reverse complement strand
TTTCTGGCACTCTTTTTGTGCATAATGCCGCGCATTATAGCTATTCAAGTAGTGAAAGAAATATCGCTTATCCACTTCGTCATTTAAGCGAAGAAGGAGCAAGTTCATGCCATGATAAAGGGTCTTCTCTTCGCCAAAGTATTGAGCTACTTTTCCGACATGCTTTATGCTGTTGATATGGCTATACAGGATGTCGCCAGGCTGTAGCTCGTAGCCGTCTGCTGGCGCCGCCAAGTACCCAACCTTGCCGAAATTGATTGTTCCGTCAGCTATAGTTTCTATCCGAGTAACCGGGCACTCGGTGGAAAATTGCACTTGGCTTTGCGTTGTGCCATTTCTTGCCACCGTTAGATGGTTGCCAAGTGGCTGATATAGAGATAGCTCAGACATACCCCAACCCCTCCAAATACCCCCGCAACTCCTTCGCAGCCGCATCCCGCTCGGCCTCAATCTCCCCCAGCGTCACCCGATACTTGTGGGGATCTCGAAAAATTGCCCCAGCCGGGGCATCATAGCGACAAGCCTCCCGATCTGATGGACACCCGTCATGCAATCCGGATTCTTTGACCTGGAAGACCGTTATGCCCTGCTGGAGAAGCTGGGCGACCCGCTGCCCAAGCTCAATCGCGTGGTGGACTGGGAGGCTTTTCGGCCGACGCTGGCCAAAGTGTATGACAAGGCTCGCAAGAGCAAGGCCGGGCGCAAACCATATGACGTGGTGCTGATGTTCAAGGTGCTGGTGATTCAGCACCTGTACAACCTGTCGGATGATCAGGTGGAGTACCAGATCCGTGATCGCTACTCGTTTTGCCGTTTCCTGGGCCTCAAACCGGAGGGCCGAGTGCCGGATGCCAAGACGGTCTGGCTGTTTCGGGAACGGCTCAAGGAGTTGGATCTGGTGGATGAGCTGTTTTGTGCCTTGATGCGCGAGATCGAGGCTGCAGGCTTTGTTGCCCGGCAAGGGCAAATCGTGGACGCGAGCATGGTGCAGGCACCCCGCCAGCGTAACAGCCGCCAGGAGAACGAGGCGATCAAGGAGGGGAAGATGCCCGAGGGCTGGGAGGACAAGCCGCACCAGTTGCGGCAGAAAGACCGTGACGCCCGCTGGACCAAGAAGCACAACAAGACCTTTTACGGCTACAAGAACCACGTCAGCATTGACCGCAAACACAAGCTGGTCCGGCATTTCGAGGTGACCGATGCCAGCGTCCACGATAGCCAGGTGCTGGATTTTTTGCTGGACGACACCAACACCAGCGCCGATCTCTGGGGGGATGCCGCCTACCGATCGAAAGATCGGGAAGAGGCGTTGGCCGCTCTGGGCTATCGCAGCCACATTCACACCAAGGGGCAGGCCAATCGACCGCTCAACGAACGGCAACAGGTCGCCAACCGGCGCCGCTCCAAAATACGCGCCCGCGTGGAGCACGTCTTTGCCAGCCAGGCGGCCATGGGTAGTCAACT
>NZ_JAJNAN010000106.1:0-1656 GCF_022227565.1 Ectothiorhodospira sp. 9100 | reverse complement strand
CGCACGCAAGGGGCGCGACCCCCGCCTGCGCCTGGTGGCCGACAACGGTCTTCGCGTTTCAATCCACGCGCCCGCAAGGGGCGCGACCCCGAACCATCTCAGTGCCGCCGCAACTGGGGCAGTTTCAATCCACGCGCCCGCAAGGGGCGCGACCTGATCCTCCCGGCGCTCGGCATCCAGGGTGGCCGGGTTTCAATCCACGCGCCCGCAAGGGGCGCGACCTCCAGGGTGGAGGCCTCGCGGATGGTGCTGGTGAAGTTTCAATCCACGCGCCCGCAAGGGGCGCGACGGCTCTTTCGCCGGAGTGGCCGCGATGGCGGGCTGGTTTCAATCCACGCGCCCGCAAGGGGCGCGACACGGGCATGAGCAGCGCATCCGTGATCTAGAGTCAGTTTCAATCCACGCGCCCGCAAGGGGCGCGACGGGCGGCTGGTGTTGGCGCCGGAGGGGCTGGCGGCGTTTCAATCCACGCGCCCGCAAGGGGCGCGACCATGGTGTACGGCAGGGTCGCGTCCGGGTCGATTGGGTTTCAATCCACGCGCCCGCAAGGGGCGCGACCTACGTGGATCAGCAGATCCAGGACAGGTTCCTGGTTTCAATCCACGCGCCCGCAAGGGGCGCGACCTGGCGTTAGGCGAGACCTCCTTGGGAGGCCAAGGTTTCAATCCACGCGCCCGCAAGGGGCGCGACAGCAGACATCCAGCGCGAGATCAGCGCCGCGGAAGTTTCAATCCACGCGCCCGCAAGGGGCGCGACCTCGTCCCCCAGGGTATGTCCCTGGAGAGCATGGTTTCAATCCACGCGCCCGCAAGGGGCGCGACACGCGACACTCAGTCATTTTCCCGTTCTCCGTCTTCGTTTCAATCCACGCGCCCGCAAGGGGCGCGACCTTCCCCCTTCAATCAGCTGGTCAGCGAGATCCTGGTTTCAATCCACGCGCCCGCAAGGGGCGCGACCTGGATCCGGATGCAGATCATCCAGGCGGTAAGGCCTGTTTCAATCCACGCGCCCGCAAGGGGCGCGACCCGGTGTTATTGCCGCCACCGCCGGCTGGGCGGTGTTTCAATCCACGCGCCCGCAAGGGGCGCGACGGCCATCGGTGGTGGCGCCTTCAAGCGCGACACGGTTTCAATCCACGCGCCCGCAAGGGGCGCGACCCACCTGATCCTCCACCGCCTGCTGACCCTCGGTGTTTCAATCCACGCGCCCGCAAGGGGCGCGACGCACTTGAGCATCCAGGGCGCCTCGGCGCTGGTGTTTCAATCCACGCGCCCGCAAGGGGCGCGACACCACCTTCTGGATCCGCTTGGCGATCTCGGTGTTGTTTCAATCCACGCGCCCGCAAGGGGCGCGACCTGCCGGTCCTCTGCCTGGATGCGCTCGGCGTACTTGTTTCAATCCACGCGCCCGCAAGGGGCGCGACTTGTCCTCGAAGAAAATCCGCGAGCAGGTGCGGTTGTTTCAATCCACGCGCCCGCAAGGGGCGCGACGACGACCTGCAGCAGACACTCCAGGTGATCGTGGAGTTTCAATCCACGCGCCCGCAAGGGGCGCGACGGCCCTTGTGATAGCCATGCTGATGTAACCCTGGGGTTTCAATCCACGCGCCCGCAAGGGGCGCGACGGATCAAGCGGTTGGCCCTGTCAGAGAAAGGC
>NZ_JAJNAN010000105.1:0-1685 GCF_022227565.1 Ectothiorhodospira sp. 9100 | reverse complement strand
CCTCAGGGCAGATAATCCAGGTGCAATGGGTAGACCCGGTCCCGATCGTCATCCGTGTCGTTGAGCTGGAACCACACATCCACCTGCTCGTTGATGGCCCGGTACTGCTCCAACTTGGCCAGCAGGCTCCACTCCAGCTCCGCACGCTGCTGCGTGGTCATGCTGGCAAACATCTCATCGGTCAGTGACAGGATATCGCTGCGATAGGGCAGGCTCTGGATGAACGCCGGCAACAGGCCCGTGTCCGCCAGTTGTGCCCCCTGCCCGATCTCCTCGGGCTGCTTCATGGTCTGCCCCGCCACCCCCTGCAGCGCCTCGAAGAACTGCGCCTGGGTGACCTCCGCCCGCATCAGCGCCTGCACCACCCGATCCAGGGACTGGGACAGGCTGCTCAACTGCTCACGGGTCACCAGGACACGCACATCCAGGGCCCGGTCCGCCGGGTTCACCAGGTCCCGGTCCAGCGACCAGGCAACGATGTCCTTGGGCGGGGTGGCCTCGCGGCCGATGTATTCCACCAACGCCGCCTGCCACAGGGCCGAGACCGAATCCAGCTCCGCGCCACCCTCGGATGCCGCAGGCGCCGCGGCCTGCCCTGCCCCAGGGTTCGGGCTCGCCTGGCCCGCCATGGCCTGGCGCAGCAACCCATTGATGTCGTCGGTCACCTGCTCCACCAGGGCCAGGTACTGCGCCTGCTCGAAGGCATCCACCGCCTCGATGGCGGAACGCCCGGCATCACCCCGCACCCGGGACAGGTGTCTGAACTGGGCATCGGCAACGGGATGGTCCGCCTCGGCACGGGGATCTTGCAGGTGCAGCGACAGCAGGTGAACCTGCGCATCGTCCAGTTCACGACGCAGGTCCACCTCGTCCTTGCCAGTGACGTTCTGGGCATGGCCCTTGGGATGGGCACTGGCGTCCCCCACCAGGATCATGAAACGCAGGGCATCCGGACGCCACGCCGAACGTAGCGCCACATCCACCCCGGCAAACACCTCCTCGGGATAATCCAGACTGCCCGCCTGCGTGGCCCGCGCCGAGTTCGACAGCAGGTCCACCAGGGCCTCCCCATCCACCAGTTCCGGCGTGTGGTTGCGGGTGACGTATTCCAGGGCCGGGATGATCTCGCTGCTGTCACGGTAGGTCACCAGACCAAAACGAAACCGCGCCGCCGCCTCATCGGTGAACTGACGGGTCATCCGCGCCACCGCGTCCCGGGTCATGTCGATGAACGGCTGCATGCTGCGCGTGGTGTCCATCACGAAAACGATATCCACCTGCAGGTCCGCCAGACCGGCACCCGCTTCGTCACGACCCACCCGGGACTGGCTGGCATACTCGGGATTATCCAGGGTGTCAGCACCCCGCGCCCGGGGCACCGCCGCCGCCAGTTGCAGCAGGCGGGCATCGTCACCCTGGATGCGCGTCTGCTCCCAGTCCAGGATCGGCAGCATGTAGAACTGCCGGGTGATGTCCACGAAACGCTCCGGCTCCATGCTCACCACCGATGCCGGGGCCTCACCCTGGCGGATGTCGGTATACAACGAACGGGCCCGCCCCGCCATGTCCATGTCATCCACCAGCGATTCCAGCGACGACAGGTCCTGGAACATCAGTACCGGACTGCGACCCTCGATGGGGTCCCCCGGGTGGGTGTAGGACACCAGCAGCGCCTGGCGCCACTC
>NZ_JAJNAN010000104.1:0-1702 GCF_022227565.1 Ectothiorhodospira sp. 9100 | reverse complement strand
GGCGCTACCTGTCTTGACCGACTCTCCGCGTCACCTTCGGATATTCTGGCTCTCGGTAACACCGGCAGGCGATGATGTGTCACAAGCAGCCAGCCGATGGCCGCAGCCAGGGGTGGCAAAGTCAGGAAAGGTGATGCCACCTCATCCAGGCCATCACTTGCAAGTCCGTCCAGCCAGTCATCCACATTCAGGTCGGAACCCTCGGCGAGTCGTGACAGCCAGCTTTCATCATCGCCACCACCGACAAAGGCCTGGAACAGGCGCAGCGATATCCATTCGTGGCGATACAGATTTCGGCCTTCCAGCTTGCCTGTCAGGCGGCGCTGGAAGGCCTCACAGGCCTTGCCAAGATCGTGCAGCAAGGCTCCCATGGAGGCCAAGAGCAGGATGTCCTCGCCGGTGTGCCAGTCATTTTCGTCGGCACGACGAAGAATATCCCGCGAAGTGGTATTGGTCGGCACCGTCCCTTGCAGATTAAAACGCCCGGCATCGCCAACGATCCATTTCAACTCGGTGTGGTCATGTCCGCGTATCCAGTGGCACGCCACGGCCGTATTCTTGCGCGCTGTCTTGCGAAGCAGTTTGCGGAGGGTGTCCAACCCCGCTTGAGTGATGGGCGTCTGCCAAGTGCGGTCACCGCACCTCTCGGCAAACTGATCCAGGATACGACGCGTCTCCTTGAGCGCATTCTTGCTGCACTGGGAGACCAATAGAACATTCATGGAACGACCTGACCCAGATCCTCGGCGACGGCCTTCACTGTGTCGATCATGAAGTCGAGCGATTCGGTCCTCGTCAGCCGCTCGATGCATGCTTGACGGAACTCCTGATCTTCGGCGCCCTGCATGGCGGATATGAACGCCTGGGGCAGAATTACGGCGTCCTTGACCAGGTCGGCCACATCGAAGACCAAACCACCCCGGCGCGTCTTGCCATGCAGTACCGCCAAGCCGTGGGGTATGCCGAGCACCCAGGTGGCGGTAGCCGCCAATCCATAGGCAAGATAGTTGCCATGGTCGAGGAAACGGTTGGCGGGATCGGTACCGCTCCCCCGCTTGGAGCGGGTGAATTCCCCATAATTCACCGCGCGAGCAGCAAGCTTGAAGAGCTGCTTGGTAAGACGCGCTTCCAAGGTCAGCAAATCGGTGGTGGTGGGTGAATGGGCGATGGCCTCACGATGGTCGGCCAAGGTGGAATGTAGTGACTCAGGTGCAACGGTGAAGCCAGCCTCTTTGAGCGGTCGTGTCTGCCAGATCGCCTCCATGCGGTCGAGGCGGGCCAGCTGGAATGCGCGCGCTGCCTCAAGTCGCTTCTGATCATCGAACCAGAAGCGGACCCAGTATTGCAGGTATTCGGTAGGGCGGTATTCGCTCTGGGGCGTCAGCCAGGAGACATCGACATCCACGTCGTTGGCCGCGAACAATGGCGTACCACCACCGCCACAAAAGCCAACCAGGACCCCCGCCTTGGCAAGCTCACGCATCGCGGCCTGGGTGATCGAGGTCCCCGTCCCTAACAATAACGATGTGGTATTCGCTATAGGGATATTCCAGTAGCGAGACTGGCGGCCTTCATCGGTGACGTATTCGACTCGCCCCCCATTGACGAGCACGCGGCAATGCTGGAGGTAATAAAGGTTGGCCCGCTTTGAATGCAGTATGGTCTTGAGATCAGAAGGCGAAAAATCATCCATAGCCGTCAA
>NZ_JAJNAN010000103.1:0-1733 GCF_022227565.1 Ectothiorhodospira sp. 9100 | reverse complement strand
GGGCTCGGCGTGAAAATCTTTGCTCGGATCCGGATCAAGTCGTGAGTGATCCAGATCCACGGCGGCGAAGGCCTTGCCTAGTGAATTGTCTTCATCGATCACACGCTCGATCAGGCAAGCCACGTCGGTCCGGGTGATCATCCCGTGTGTGGTGGGCTTGGTGGAGAGGATAGCCCGGCCGGTGGCTGGCGCAGATAGCAAGCCGCCAGGACGAATGATGGTGTAGGGGAGACCGGATGTTCGCAGGGAGTCCTCGGCGCGGGTCTTGGCCTCGACCACATCCCCGAAGGCAGTGATGGCCTGCTCGGAGCGATAGGGCATCATCTCTCCACAGCCGATGGCGGTGACCAGCACCACGCGCTCGGGTGTATAGCGTCGAGCGATATCGATGACCGTTTGATTGCCGGTCTCGTCCACGTATGTGCCGTCGTCGAGTCTGCCGGCCAGCGTCGAAATGACGATCCCGCCAGTGCCCAGTGCCATGAAGGCACGCTCCACATCTCCTGAGCAGACCGCATCCCCCGGAATGATCTCGACACCCAGAGTCTTGAGAGGAGCGGGCTCGCTGTTGGGCCTTACCAATGCCAGCACGGACTGGTTGCGCCCACGCAAGCGGTAGGCCACTTCCAGTCCCACGCCCCGGGTGGCGCCGAAGATCAGAACAGGTTTCATGCGGAGGTCTCCCGCTCGATGTGATCCAGGGCGGACAAGGTGTTTCTCAATCTGGAAAAGTGCTGGAGTTGATCCGGGCGTAGCTGGCGCTGTTCATCGCGACCGAGGAAGACCTTGAACATCCCTTCCCCCTCCGCGTTGTAGAACTGGATGGAGGCTGTCTCCATGCCCATGAAGGGGCGTTGCATGAACACGATGTGCTGACAGCGCTCGGGCCGAAGGTGGCCTGATAGTCCGGCCTTCCCCTGCAGGTTGTAGAAGCCATGGCCAGTGCTGCCGGAGGGAAACGGGCCCTTGAACTCCATGATGACGTCGGCGGTGTGCAGCACGGTGGTCATCTCTCCCCAGGAGGGTAGGGCGTACAGGACGTCGAGGTAGTGTCGTCCGCTGACCTCCGTCCAGTGGTTTTGAGGCAAACAGTGCACCACCTCCAGAAGGCTGAGGTTCTCCTCGTGGGCAATTTGCTCCAGTACGACGCCCGGCTCATCGGCGAGACGTTGGCGCAAGGTGTCGGATGGATTTTGTTGGGGAGCGTGGTGGGACATGAGATCCTCTTGCAGTACAATTAATGAGAATGATTATTATTTATATCAGGGTTCATAGGCGGTCACAAGTGTTTTTCTTCCAGGGCAATGCACCGGCCATCTGCCATTCATGCGTGCTTGTCTCATTCGATGAACTATGCAAGAATGTTAATCATTCCCGTTTGCATCATCAGCCAGCCCGCAGCCAGCCACATGCAACGGTTACCCATGTGATCCCACGGCGAGATCACATCACCCGTAACCCTGGCTTGACGGAAACGCAACGATGCCTGCTGCTGGCTCTCCTGCCGTTCATTTCCCAAGACGACGCCCCATTGGGCAAGCCGCTTCGCGGGAGTTTGAACAGGCCTCGGGCTTCCGTTTCACGGACGATAGTCGCTGGTTCATCGCCCGGGAGCCCTCGGAGGAGGGCAGTGGCTCCCAAATGGTGGTCGTGAACCTGCGGGATGGCAGCGTCCATCACCACGCACACATCAGCAGCTACATACTGGCACCCCGCGTTGGCGTGGTGCTGGG
>NZ_JAJNAN010000102.1:0-1839 GCF_022227565.1 Ectothiorhodospira sp. 9100 | reverse complement strand
ATGGGCGTCCACCGTCTTCAGCACCGAGTAGAGGTTTTTCAGCCCCTCCCGGACTGCCCGAGCCTGCTCCGGCTCCGTGATGTTGTCCAGGATCGGCTTGTCATATTCATCGATCAACACCACCACCCGCTCACCGGAACGGGCATGCGCTCCGCGGATCAGCGCCTCAAACTCTCCCGGGATATCCGTCTGGCGGTCCAGACTCACGCCCAGCCGCTCGCGGTTCCAATGCAGCTGATCCCGAATACGCGCATCCAGCGCCTCGCGCGTGGCCGCCACTCCGCCACCAAAATCCAGGGTGACCACCGGATAACGCACACTCCAGTCCCAGCGGGACTCAACGTACAGCCCCCGGAACAGGTCCTCCCGCCCCTCGAACAGGCAACGCAGGGTATCCAGCAGCAGGCTCTTGCCAAAACGGCGGGGACGAGAGAGGAAAAAATACCCCCCTTCTCCCACCAAACGAAGCAGGTGCGGTGTCTTGTCCACATAGTAGTGGTCACCCCGGCGGATCTTCTCGAACGCCTGGATACCAATGGGGAGATTGCGTTTCTGGGGCATGGGCGGCTCCGGGCGGATCATGCCAGCATTGCTTGCGGTCTGGCTATATGGGGCGACCGGACGATCGTAGTGACCACCAATAGCAAAGATATAAATGGACTTGTCGTCGAATCGATAGATCAAACGATCTTGCTGTGATATTCGCCTGAACCATAGGCCAGTATACCTTCAAACACCAGTGATCTCATCCATTTGCTCGCCAGTGGGTTTGTAGCCTTTACCATGGGTGTGGGTTTCAAGAGAGTCGGCAATCTGCTGCATGAGATCCTTGTTTTGGAGAACGTGAAGGGTTTCCTGTTCCCGCTCCCAGTCGTCGGCGCCGATCACCACGAAATCCTGACCCGCTCGCCGTGTCACCTTGAGCGGCTCATGCCTGCTAACCACTTGCTCTACAACGCTTTTCAGGTTTTCCCTGAATTTGTTTACGCTCATTGTGTCCATGAAGGCACCTTGATGTACGGTAATTCAGTATAAGCATAGGTCGCGATCCCTAATAAGGCCAGGCACCCGGCGGCAGTGGAAGTGCTGGTGTGAGGGAAAGGCGTGAATGTGTGCTTCTTGCGTGTGCACGCCGACCCATTTGCTTTACTGTCATGAACACGCGGCCATGTCGGTTAATGGGGCACCACCAACTGTTGCATGTAACAACACACGCATGCTAAACAGATTGCATGCAACGCGTTTCAAACAGAGGCACGCCACATGACCACCACGCACGTGGACACGCGAGTGAAGAAGCATCGTGACGCCCTGCGCAAGGCAGGCCTTCGACCCGTGCAACTCTGGGTGCCTGACACTCGACGCCCCGACTTTGCCGAAGAATGCCGCCGTCAATGCCTTTTGACCGCCGAAGCCGACAGAGCCGACAGAGCCGACAGCGACATGCAGCGTTTTATGGATGAAGCCCTGACAGACACGGATGGCTGGACGGATTGATGCGGGGGAGTCTCGTAACCATCGCCATGCAAGGCGATTTTGGCAAACCAAGACCCGCCTTGGTCATTCAGGCCAACCAATTCAGCGACAATGCCAGCCTTACCATCTTGCCGATCACCAGCACCCTCGTGGACGCCCCCTACTGCGCATTACAGTTCATCCAAGCGCCGAAAACGGCTTGCAGAAACCTTCGCAAATCATGGTGGACAAGACCCTGACGGTGAAACGCGACAAGGTCGGTCGCCCGTTCGGGCAACTCAACGCCGATTCCCTGCTGGAGGTAGAGCGTTGTCTGGCGGTGTTTCTGGGGATCGCCAAATAAGAGACCACCACCTTGAAAGC
>NZ_JAJNAN010000101.1:0-1867 GCF_022227565.1 Ectothiorhodospira sp. 9100 | reverse complement strand
ATAACTTACCGGTAGGCTGTTCCTTTCCATCCGGGGAAGGTCAGATGCCAGCGAAGAGGTTATCCATGCGGAAGATCAAAGAAGTCCTGCGCCTTAAATGGGAGCGAGGGCTGAGCAACCGCCAGGTTGCAGTGGCCTGCGGTATCAGTCGTCCCACCGTGAGGGAGTATCTTCGGCGTTTTGCCGAGGCGGGTCTGAGTTGGCCATTGCCAGAGGACCTGGGCGAAAGTCGCCTGGAGCAGTTGTTATTTCCGCCCCCGCCAGACCTGCCAGCGCATGCCCGGGTCGTACCGGACTGGCATCGGGTTAAAGAGGAGTTGAGGGGCAAGCACGTCACCCTTTTCCTGATCTGGCAGGAGTACCGGGAAGCCCACCCGGAGGGGTACCAGTACAGCTGGTTTTGCGAGAACTATCGGGCCTGGCAGGGCAAGCTGGACATGGTGATGCGTCAGGACCACCGGGCTGGAGAGAAGCTGTTTGTGGACTATGCCGGCCAGACTGTGCCAGTCATTGATCGCAATACCGGTGAGATCCGCGAGGCTCAGATCTTCGTGGCAGTGCTTGGGGCGTCCAATTACAGCTATGCAGAGCCGACCTGGAGCCAGACACTGCCCGACTGGATTGGATCCCACATCCGGGCCTTCGAGTTCTTCGGAGGTGTGCCAGAGTTGGTGGTGCCGGACAACCTGAAATCGGGCGTCACCAAGGCGCATCGTTACGATCCGGATCTCAATCCGACCTATCAGGACATGGCCGCCCATTACGGCGTGGCCGTTGTCCCCGCACGATCCCGAAAACCCCGGGACAAGGCCAAGGTGGAGGGTGGCGTGCTGATCGTTGAGCGGTGGATACTGGCGGCACTGCGCCACCGTCAGCACTTCTCGCTCGGGCAACTCAAATTCAGCATCCGTGAACTGCTGGAGAAGCTCAACGACCGTCCGTTCCGGAAGTTGCCCGGGTGTCGGCGCGACCACTTCGAGCAGCTGGACAAGCCGGCCCTGCAGCCTTTGCCGGCAGAGCGTTATGTCTATGCCGAATGGAAGAAGGCCCGAGTGCATATCGACTACCACGTGGCCATCGGGGGGCACTACTACTCGGTGCCTTACGCCCTGATCAAGAAGGAGGTCGAGATCCGGATCACCCACAACACCATCGAGTGTTTTTACCGGGGCAACCGAGTTGCCAGCCACCCACGCTCCGATCAGAAGGGGCGGCACACCACCGTGGCCGCCCACATGCCCGAATCCCATCGTCAGTCAGGTGAGTGGACATCCAAGCGTCTGATCGCATGGGCTGCCAAGACCGGGCCTGCTACAGAAAAGCTCATCTGCACCGCCCTGGGTGCCCGAAAGCACCCCCAGCAAGCCTACCGTTCCTGTCTGGGTATCCTCCGCCTGGGGAAGACGTTTGGTGATGCTCGGTTGGAGGCCGCCTGTCAACGCGCGCTGACGCTGGGCACGTGCCGCTACAAGAACATCGAATCCATCCTCAAACACCGCCTGGATGAACAGCCTCTGGAAGAACAGCAGGAGTTGGCCTTACCTGATGGCCACGACAACATCCGCGGCCCAGCCTACTACTCTGAGGGGGTCTGACATGCTCAAACATCCCACCCTGGATAAACTCCACGCCCTCAAGTTAACCGGCATGGCGGCCGCCCTGGCCGACCAGGTGGCCACACCCGACATCCAGGAACTGAGCTTCGAAGAACGTCTTGGACTGTTGGTGGACCGCGAAACAACCGAACGGGAAAATCGGCGCATGGCGAGCCGGTTGCGCCAGGCCAAGCTGCGACACACAGCGAGCCTCGAAGACCTGGATTATCGGAACTCGCGCGGCCTGGACAAGGGGTTGATCCAATCCCTGG
>NZ_JAJNAN010000100.1:0-1918 GCF_022227565.1 Ectothiorhodospira sp. 9100 | reverse complement strand
AATTTTGTATTTTTTAATCATTTTTATTATTGTCCCCCCCCCGGGGGGGCGGGGGGCCCCCCCCCCCCCCCCCGCGGGGGGGGGGGGGGGGGCGGCGGGGGCTGGGGTAGGCACTGTGCCGGTCCTTCCCCCTCACCCCCACCCCTCTCCCCGAGGGGGAGAGGGGCTTGGTACGTCACCATCATTATCTTTCATCATCGGGGGTGACTCAGCGCCGCGATGCATTAGAGTTAGGGGCGGAGTTTCAGGTCTCGTCGTCGCTTTGCAGGATGCGGATATCCAGGCCATCCAGGCCGCGGCGGCCTACCTTGTGGCCGGCGAGGCGGGTGGCGTTGGCCAGGGCCTCGGGGACGGTGCCGCCGTTGGCGAGGGTATGGATGAGGCCAGCGTTGTAGGTGTCGCCGGCGCCGAGGGTGTCGATGACTTCGGGGGGTGGGCAGGCGGGGGCGTGGTAGAGGCCATCGCGGCTGGCCCAGGCCCAGGAGCCTTGATCGCCCCAGGTGCAGATGAGGATGGCGCCGGGGACGCGTTTGTGGATGCCACGGAGGAAGGGTTCGGGTTCATCGAAGCCTCGGCCGAGGACGAAGGGGCGGGAGAAGACGATGACGTCGGGCTGGCCGAAGAGCATGTCGATGCCGTCGCGGTCTTTTTCCACTTCCAGGGAGATGGGGCGGTGGGTGGGTTGGCGGCTGCGCAGGGTTTGCAGTATGCGGCTGGTGGTGTGGGTGTCGCGGGCCTGGAGGTGGACCCAGTCGTAGCGGTCGAGGGGGAGGCCTGCAACGTGGGCGGCGTCCAGTTCGGGCAGGTCGCGGTGGTGGATGATGGTGCGGGAGCCGTTGGTGGCGTTGAGGGTGATGTAGGAGGTGGGGGTGCGTCCGTTGCGGCGCTGGCAGGTATCGACGCCGATGCCGCGCTGGGCCAGCAGGTCTCTCAGGCGGTCGCCGTCGGGTTCTTCTGCCAGGACGGTGGCCAGGTCGCAGTGGTGGCCCAGTTGTTTGAGGACGTGGAGGGTGTTGGCGGCGTTGCCGCCGGGGCAGGCGCGTTGTTGGAGGGCGCGGATTTCTTCGTCTTCCGCGGGGTAGTGGTCGACGATGTTGATGATGTCCAGCGTGGCAACGCCGATGCCGAGGATGTGGGCCATGGTGGGTGCCTGTGGGCGGGTGAAGGCGGGTGGGGACAGGATAGAGGGTGGGAGTGTGGGAGTGTGGGGGTAAAGTTGGGGGTGTTTGTTCTGGGGGGGGCGGATGGTGTTACAAGCGTGCCGCCGGTTGGCTGGGGGCAGTAAGGTCGGCGCTGCGGGGTCGGTCTGGCTGCCGGCGGGACGCCGTGAATACATCCCTGTAGGCTTGATCGCCGCATCCCTGCGGCGAACACCCGCCCACAGCCAGTCCGGCCCCACAGCGCCTGGATGGTGCTGATCCTGGAACCGACCCTTGCTGTCTGCTCAGGGCGCTCAGGTTTAGGGCATGGGCCTGACACGACAAAGGGGGCCTCAGGCCCCCTTTGTCTCTTCGGCATTGGCACCTCAGGTGGGGTGCCAAGCCACATCATGCGACCGACTTAGAAGTCGTAGCGCATACCGGCAGCGAAGACCTGGCCACCGCTGATATCGTCGGGCGCAGTGCCATACCAATCAGCTCTTCCACCGCGTTCCTCGGTGATGGCAGCCGTTTCTTCTTCATAATAATATTCAGCAAACAGTTTCATTGCGTCGGTCATTTGGTAGTCATACCCCAAATGGACAACATTCTCACCATAGCTTTCAACGTCAGCCAACATGACCTTAAACGTGCTCTGCCCCATGGTGTAACCAGCATATACATTCATGGCCGTGTTACCGTCTTCTCGGAAAGTAGAGTCGAAATCGCTATAGAATCGCTCATACTTTGCGCCAAAGTACAGGTTACCCATGGTATGA
>NZ_JAJNAN010000010.1:0-80007 GCF_022227565.1 Ectothiorhodospira sp. 9100 | reverse complement strand
AGTATTGCCAACGGGTGAGATTGCGCTGAGAGGAAGTGCCTTCCTCGGCGGCGGCCGCGGCGGCAGCGATATCTTTATCTTCAGCGGGGCCCGATTTTTCGGAGCTCGTCATGGGAGAGATCTTCTGAGCGTTCAGTGTCAATCAAGGCAACGCACCGTCCAGGGATGACGTGAGGCCGGAGCGTCAGTGTGGTTGAGGTCAAAAGCGTCGGGCCGCAATAGCGCGGCCCGACTCCTTGACAACCATCCTGGCAGCTTCTCAGCCCTCGTATTCGGGCGGAATCAGATCCTCGGGCACCTCAATGCCCTTTTCCTGATAGTAACGCACGGCTCCCGGATGGAACCACATGAAATTGTTGTGCTCCATGTTTTCGGGCAGGGTTTCCCTGGCGGAACGATGCACGTTCATCATGCGGTCATTGTTGTCCAATACCGTCTTCATGATCTCGTAAACCAGGCTCTCCGGCATGTCTTTATTGGCAATGGCGAAATTCCACAGTGCCACCGTGGCCTGATCCTCTTCCACCGTGCGATAGGTGCCACCCGGAATGACAATGCGGCTCACGGGGTGATTTTCCACCATCCGGGCGATCTCTTCCTCGTTGAGGGAGAAGATGTTCACCGGCTGCTGAGCCTCGATCTGACTGAAGGCAGAGATGGGCACGCCCGCGGCGAAGGCAAAGGCATCCAGGATACCATCCTGCACCTGACCCACCTGGTCAGCGGCACCACCGAAGCGCACACGCACATCCAGACCCAGGTCTTCAAAGAAGCGCGGCCAGAACATGCTGGCGGTGCCCCCACGGGGACCCACGCCCACACGCTTGCCGTCCAGATCGGACACGCTATCGATACCCGATCGCTGCAGCGCAACAACCTGCATGGGGGTCTGATACATGGGGAACATGGCACGCACGTTGCGCGTTTCCAGGCCTCTGGCCACCTGCAGCTTGCCATTCCAGCCTTCGAAGGCGGGCCCCATGGTGGTCATGCCGAATTCAAGCTGTCCCTGATGGACCAGCACCATGTTCTGGGCGGGGCCACCGGTGACCTCAGCGGACATATTGACACCCGTGGCTTCGTCCACAAGGCCCGCCCAGCCGGCGCCATAGATGAAGTAGGTTCCACCCTGAGAGGCGGTACCCACCTTGGCGGAGCTTGGCCAGTTGGCATGTTCATCCGCGGATAAGGCGCCGCCCAGCGCCACCGCGCAACTCAGAGCGGCCACACCCGCCCAACGAATACAACTTTTCAGCATGGCAAAACTCCTCCTGGGAGTCTGGGGGCCGTTTTGGCCTCCCGTTCTTCTGGATGGTTTGAATCATGGGCCACCCGGACAGACTGCCATGTCTCCGCCGGCCGAGCCCGTTCCGGAAGATAGCATAGACCGGGTGCGGATTATTGCGGATTGATGGATTCGATTGAAATCGGCGGGCAAATTTTTCAGGTGAACTGCGTGGTGCATTACGGAACCGTGCCAAGGAGGCGGGTCAGTCCTCTGGATAGGCCAGTGCGTGAAGCTGCTCCACTGCCTGCTCCAGATGCGCCAGAAAACGCTCCGCCTCACCATCTTCAAGCTTGGCACTCAGCCGCGACATCAAGTGCTCCTGGCGGTCGTGAAGTTGTCGGGCCAGGCTCATCAGGCCAGCCCGTTCGTCGGTGCGCCGTGCTGCTTGCAGGTCCGGGTCGTCCTCGCCACGCTCCAGGGAAAGTTGCACCATTCGCCGCATGCGCTCGGCGCCGGCCTCCTCAGAGGCCTGAGCCAGTTCTTCGGCAAATACCTGGATGTCATGGATCTCCCCCATGAGGTCCTGCATCTCCTTGAGTTCCTTGATGAGATCCTTGCCACCCTCAAGCTCCCTGGCCACGGGTTCCAGCAGATAGCGCAGGCGTTTGCCGGCGATCCGCGCCTGGTGGACTTCCTCCTGGGTAGCATCGCTGCTCACCTTGTCCAGGTGAACCTGGAACTCCTCGGCAGCCTCGGTCAGGCGCAGGGCCGTGACCCGACCGAACGGTGGAGCGTCATCGTCCTTGTCCAGATCCAACCGTTCGTTCATGCGCTTGTGAAAACGCTTGAAGGCAGACGGTATTGCCGACCGGATGTCCGCATATTCATCATCAAGCCGAGACTGCAGACGCGCCTTCATCCACAGAAAACCCGAGCGCTGATGGGACTTGATGCGAGCCTGCTGGCTCATGAGCCAGGCCAGTTGCACCTCGGTATCCCGCGCCAGTCCGGTGCTGGATGCCAGATCCTTGGCGCGCTGACGCAGTTTCTTCGACAGCCACTGCTTTGCGTAGCCCTTATGGGCCTTGAGTAGACTGCGCAGGCGCCGCAGGGCCACCCGAAAGTCATGCAGGGCTTCGGTATCCGCGGGATCATCCAGCCGGTCGCAGGCCGCTTGGGCCTGGTCCAGATAGGTCCTGGCCAGGTGACGGACGGCGCGAGAGGCGGGTTGGGCTGCCAGGGCTTGTTTCATGGGGCTCCGGATCAATGGATATCAGGGGCGACATTAAGACCGAGCGAGATGACAGTATGATGAAAGTATGACAGCTGCGGAACATGCCAGGAAAAGGGCGGCCCTGAACAACAATGGCATTTGGGGCCGCTCACATCTGAATCCCCGCTGATCAATCGTCCTGACGACGGAACATGGAGTCCACCCCGTAGCGGCCGGAGCCTGCGATCAGGAAGGGCACCATCACAGCGGCATACAGCAGGGCCAGCTCCTTGCTGGGACCACCGGTGGCAAACAGAGGGTCACCCCCATGGGCCATGAAGGCCGCCACCAGCATGGAACCCAGGATGGCCACTGCCGACGCCCGCGTCAGCAGCCCGGCGGCCAGCAGCAGGCCACCCATCCCCTCGGCCAGGCCGGCCATCCAGGCAAACAATTCGGGCGAGTGGAACCCGAGCCCTTCCACCATACCCACGAACCCCGGCGAAGGGGGCAGCTTACCCAATCCATGCCC
This sequence comes from Ectothiorhodospira sp. 9100, assembly GCF_022227565.1. Lineage (NCBI taxonomy): Bacteria > Pseudomonadati > Pseudomonadota > Gammaproteobacteria > Chromatiales > Ectothiorhodospiraceae > Ectothiorhodospira > Ectothiorhodospira sp. 9100. Next base: position 77,034 of record NZ_JAJNAN010000010.1, on the reverse strand, counting down.
AAAGGCCATCATCAGCCCGGCCGACACCCGCAGCACGGTCATGCCCGCATCGGTGGCCATGGAGGTGGGTGTCTGACCGCCGAAGAGCAGCTCGTTGAGATTCAATTGCATTCAGCTTCTCCTTTCAGCTTTTATTGATCGAGGGTGATGCGTACCCCACCGAAACCGAGCGCATCCAGGCCGATAAGCGCATTCATATGACCGACGAGCGGGGCTACTTTGTGTTATCCAGATCTTACACTGAGAATCAGTAGCCAGTGTCCAATCCCCGTATTAGTGCACTGACAGAAGGGTTTTGTTCAATTCAATCGCCAGCGTGATGAGACCGATCGGTCTCGCGGCCCTTCAACCCACACGACCATATTCCTGGGAGCCGCTCAGCCAGCGGTCGATCAGAGGGTCCACGTGGTCAGGGTGTTCGGCGGCCAGCCAGCCGGCCGCGGTCTTCACGTCCTCCAGCAGGTCCTGATCGCGCACCACGTCGGCGATGCGAAATTGCATCATCCCGGTCTGGCGGGTGCCCAGCACCTCGCCGGGGCCGCGCAGGTCCAGGTCGATGCGGGCGATCTCGAAACCGTCGGTGCTGTTGCGCAAGGCCTCCAGACGCCGGTGGGCGGTCTGGGACAGTGGCGGGTGATACATGAGCACACAGGCACTGGCCGCCTCGCCCCGCCCCACACGCCCCCGCAACTGATGCAGCTGGGCCAGGCCCAGACGCTCGGCGTTCTCGATGATCATCAGCGAGGCATTGGGCACGTCCACGCCCACCTCAATCACCGTGGTGGCCACCAGCAACTGCACCTCCCCGGCCTTGAAGCGGGCCATCACCGCCTCCTTGTCCCGGGGCTTCATGCGCCCGTGCACCAGCCCCACACGGATGCCCTCCAGGGCCTCCTCCAGCTGGGCATGGGTATCCTCCGCTGCCTGGGCCTGCAGCACATCGGATTCCTCCACCAGTGTGCACACCCAGTAGGCCTGGCGCCCCTCACCAATGGCGTGATGAATCCGCTGCACCACCTCTTCGCGCCGGTCATCACTGAGCGCCACGGTCTTGATGGGTTTGCGCCCCGGTGGCAGCTCATCAATGACTGAATAGTCCAGGTCCGCGTAGGCGGTCATGGCCAGGGTGCGGGGGATGGGGGTGGCGGTCATGATCAGCTGATGGGGCAGACGCCCGTCCCGGGCGCCCTTCTCCCGCAGTGCCATGCGCTGGTGCACACCAAAACGATGCTGCTCATCCACCACCACCAGGGCCAGATCCTGGAAGGTCACATCTCCCTGGAACAGGGCATGGGTGCCCACGGCCACCCGGGCCTGGCCGGTGGCCAGCGCCTCACTGGCCTCGCGGCGAGCCCTGGCCCCCTGCTTGCCCGAGAACCAGGCGACTTCAACACCCAGGGGTTCGAGCAGGGCCTTGAAGTTGCGATGGTGCTGCTCGGCCAGGATCTCCGTGGGCGCCATCACCGCCGCCTGATAGCCCGCCTCCACTGCATGAAGACAGGCAGCCACGGCCACCAAGGTCTTGCCCGCCCCCACGTCCCCCTGCACCAGACGCAGCATGGGATGGGGCCGGGCCATATCGTTCACCAGCTCATGGATCACACGCTGCTGGGCCCCGGTCAGCGGAAACGGCAGGCTTTCCAGCAATCGCTGCGGGAGTTGACCGGCTACCCGCACCGGGGGGGCGGGCTGATCCGTGGTCCGTGCCCTGACACGACCCAGGCTCAGGTGATGGGCCACCAGTTCCTCGAACGCCAGTCGACGCTGGGCCGGGTGGCGGCCCTCCAGCAGGCTGAACACGGGGGCATCAGGCGGCGGGCGGTGCACGGTGCGCAGGGCCGTGACCAGATCCGGCAGCCCTGCCGAATCCAGGATATGCGCGGGCAACCACTCGGGGATCCGATCCAGTCGGGCCAGGGCCTCGTCGGTGAGCCGACGCAGGCTCATCTGGTGCAGCCCCTCGGTGGTGGGATAGATGGGCGTGAGGGATTCTTCCACCACTGCCTCGCCCTCACGCAGGATGCGGTACTCGGGGTGCACCAGCTCCATGCCCGCCTTGCCCATGCGGGCCTCACCGAAACAGCGCAGGCGGGTGCCCCGGGCCATGGCCTGCTGCTGGGCACCGGAGAAATGGAAGAACCTCAGGGTGATGCCGCCGGTGCCATCGCTCAGATGCACCAGCAGCATGCGTTTGGACCGTGCCACCACCTCGGTATGATCCACCTCCCCTTCCACCACGCCCTCGTCTCCGGGTCGCAGGCCACCCATGGGTACGAGGCGGGTGCGGTCCTGGTAGCGAGCCGGCAGATGAAACAGCAGGTCGGTGACGGTGGCGATGCCCAGGCGATCCAGCCGGGCAGCCATCTTCGGACCCACCCCCTTGAGGGCGGTGATGGGTTCAGTCATGGGTGCGTCCGTTGCGTGGGGAGTCAGGCTTACTCCAGAACCATGATGGCATCCATCTCCACCTGTGCGCCCTTGGGCAGGCTGGCCACGCCGATGGCGGCGCGGGCCGGATAGGGCTCGGCAAAGTACTGGCTCATGATCTCGTTGACGGTGGCGAAATGCCCCAGGTCGGTGAGAAAGATGTTGAGCTTGGCAATATCGTTGAGATCCCCTCCGGCGGCCTCGGCCACGGCGGACAGGTTATCGAAGACGCGGCGCACCTGATCCTCCATGGGCCCATCCACCAGCTCCATGGTCTCCGGGATGAGCGGGATCTGGCCGGACAGGTAGACGGTGTGACCCACCTTCACCGCCTGGGAATAGGGGCCGATGGCCTGGGGGGCCTTGGGGGTGGCAATGATCTCGCGTGCCATGGGGACTCCTCTTGGGGAAGGGTGAAGTCTCTATTGTGTCATGTCCCACCACGGGAAGGGTGTTGCAACCTTCCACCAGGCAGCCAGCCTTTCTCCCTTCTCCCTTCCGGGGAGAAGGGCCGGGGATGAGGGGGCGGCGGGCACAACCTATGCAGGCAATACCGTCTCCCGCGCCAGCAGATCCTCCAGGGTCTCGCGCCGGGTGATCACATGGGCACGATCACCCTCCACCATCACCTCGGCGGCCCGGGCCCGGGTATTGTAGTTGGAACTCATCACGTAACCGTAGGCACCGGCGGAACGCACCACCAGCAGATCCCCTTCTTCCAGCACCAGCGAGCGCCCCTTGCCCAGGAAGTCGCCAGTCTCGCAGACCGGGCCCACCACATCATATTCACGGCTTTCACCGCCGCGGGGACGCACCGGCAGGATATCCATCCAGGCGTCGTACAAGGCCGGGCGAATGAGATCGTTCATGGCCGCATCGACGATGGCAAAATCCTTGTGACGAGTGGGCTTGAGATACTCCACGCGCGTGAGCAGGACGCCTGCATTGCCGGCAATCGCCCTGCCGGGCTCCAGCAGGATCTCGTAGTCGGTGTCCTTGAGCTCGGCCAGCATCGCCTGGGCATAGTCGCGTGGCGAGGGCGGGGTCTCATCCTGATAACGGATGCCCAGGCCACCGCCCAGGTCCAGGTGATCCAGGTGGATACCCTCCCCTTCCAGGGCTCGGGTCAGCAGTAGGACCCGGCGCAAGGCATCCACGAACGGATCCAGTGAGGTGAGCTGCGAGCCGATATGGCAATCCAGTCCCGTGACCCTGAGGTGGGGCAGAGCAGCCGCCTGGCGGTAAAGATCCAGGGCATCTTCCACATCCACCCCGAACTTGTTCTCCTTCAGGCCGGTGGAGATATACGGATGGGTGCCGGCATCCACGTCAGGATTCACGCGGATGGAGACCGGGGCGATCATGCCCAGCCCGCCGGCCTCCCGGTTCAGGCGCTCCAGTTCCGCCACCGATTCCACATTGAAACAGCGGATGCCCATCTCCAGGGCCCGGCGCATCTCCCCCACCTGCTTGCCCACGCCCGAGAACACCACGCGCTTCGGGTCGCCCCCGGCCCGCAGCACCCGCTCCAGCTCACCGCCGGAGACGATATCGAAACCCGCCCCAAGACGGGCCAGCACGTTCAGCACCGCCAGGCTGGAATTGGCCTTCACCGCGTAGCACACCAGGTGGGGGTGATCCCCCAGGGCATCGTCAAAGGCCTTCCAGTGGCGCTCCAGGGTGGCCCGGGAATACACGTACAGGGGCGTACCATGGGCCTCGGCCAGGGCTTGCAGACTCACGTCCTCGGCACAGAGAACGCCGTCCTGGTAATTGAAATGATCCATCCGTCGATATCCGGTTCGGGGTCGGGCCGATGGCCCGGTGGGTTGTGTGGCAGTGAACTGAAAGGCCTAGGGGTCGGCCCGTCGATCCTCGTCATCGGGCAGGTACAGGTCGCCTCGCTGACCGCAACTGGAGAGCATGCTGGCCGTCCCCAGTATCACGACCACGGCGATGAGCAGCAGATTGGACCAGCAAAAACGCATGGTAAGAACCTCAAGAGTCAGGGGACGCCTCGGCGCCCCGGTATGCCACATCCACCACCTCGTAGCGGACCACCCCACCCGGTGTTTCCACCTCCACCTCATCGTCCAGGTGCTTGCCCAGGAGGGCCCGGGCCACGGGGGAATCCAGACTGATCCAGCCCCCCTCCGGGTCAAACTCATCGGCACCGACAATGCGGTAGACCACTTCGCGACCCGAGGCATCGGCCAGGGTCACCCAGGCGCCGAAGAAGACACGGGCCTGGTCCGTCGGGGGATCACGCACCACCTGCAGGGTAGGCAACCGCTTCTGCAGGTAACGGATGCGCCGATCGATCCCCCGCAATTCCTTCTTGCGGTAGATGTATTCCGCATTCTCCGAACGATCGCCTTCTGCTGCTGCGGCAGACAGGTGGCGGGTCACGTCGGCGCGGCGCGTCCACAGACCCTGTAGCTCCGCCTCCAGGGTCGCATGACCCTCGGGGGTGATGTAAGGAGATGAACGGGGTTGCGGCGGGCGCCAGCGTGCCATGGGCGAAAGACCTTATCAATCAATGACTGAAGCATACCAATCTATGGCGCCGATGAGATGCTCAGCTATCTGACATTTCCTTGACCGTGTGGGTCACCACCCGGTCAAGGGTGGTCCGGCATTGGACAATATCCCCCAGCACAATGATCGCTGGCGCCTCCAGGCGCTCCCGGGTGATGGTCTCGAGCAAGGTGGCCCGCGTGGCGATCACCACCCGCTCCTGGGGCGTGGTAGCCGAGGTCACCACGGCTGCCGGGGTGTCCGCAGCCATGCCGCCATCGGTCAGACCCTGGAGGATATGGGGTAGGTTCTTGATGGCCATGTACAGCACCACGGGCTGCCCCAGACGGGCCACCAGGGTCCAGTCGATCCCCTCCGGCGTGGGCTTGCGCCCGGCGCCATGGCCGGTGGCCAGGAACACCGCCTGATTCACGCCCCGGCAGGTGGCCGGAATGCCCACGGCACTCAGTCCCGCCAGACCCGAGGTGAGGCCCGGGATCACGCGATTGGGGATCCCCTCCTCCAGCAGCGCGGCCACTTCCTCCCCGCCGCGACCGAACATGAAGGGATCGCCCCCCTTGAGACGCACCACGCGAAAGCCGCGCCGGGCCTGATCCACCAGGGTGGCCGTGATGTCGTCCTGATGAGTGGAGGGTTTGCCGCCGCGCTTGCCAGCGAAGATGCGTACCGCGTCGGGGCGCACCATGGCCAGGGTTCTGGGGTCGATCAAGGCATCGTGCACCAGCACATCCGCTTGCAGCAACGCCGAGAGCGCATGCAGGGTCAGCAGCCCCGGATCACCTGGCCCGGCGCCCACGATCCAGACCTCGCCCGGGCGCATGCGCGGCAGCCCCGGGATCAGGGCATCCAGTGTATCCAGCGCCGTGCCCATGGTGGGTTGGCTTGTCCGGGACAGTGAATTCATCGATCAGTATACTCCGTGCTATGTCTGAGCAGACCCCTACGCCCCCCAAACAGGGTACGGCCCTTCGACGCGGTTGGACCACGGGGGCCTGCGCCACCGCGGCCACCAAGGCAGCCTTCACGGCCCTGGTCAGTGGTCAGTTCCCGGACCCTGTCCAGGTGACCCTGCCCAAGAACCGCACCCCGATGTTTTCCCTGGCGGTGCAGGAACGGGGGGATGGCACCGCCATGGCGGGCATCGTCAAGGACGCCGGGGATGATCCGGATGTCACCCACGGCGCCCTGATCCGGGCCACGGTGCGCCAGGGCGCACCGGGAAGCGGCATCACATTCACCGCTGGCGAAGGGGTGGGCATGGTGACCCGCGCGGGCCTGCCCATCCCGGCGGGCGAACCCGCCATCAATCCCTCGCCCCGGGCCATGATGCAACAGGCCGTGAGCGAGGTAGCCGCACAGTTTAACGTGCTCGGCGACCTTGAAGTGGAAATATCCATCCCGCGGGGGGCAGAAATTGCCATCGAGACCCTCAATCCCCGCCTCGGCATCGTCGGCGGGCTGTCCATCCTGGGTACCACGGGCGTGGTGATCCCCTTCTCCTGTTCGGCCTGGATCCATTCCATCCAGCGGGGCATCGACGTGGCCCGTGCCGCTGGGCTGCCCCACGTGGCTGGTTCCACCGGGCGCACCTCCGAGAAGGCCGTGCAGGCCCATCACGAACTGCCCGAAGAGGCACTCATCGACATGGGGGACTTCATCGGCGGCATGCTCAAATACCTGCGCACCCACCCCGTGCCACGTATCACGGTGGCCGGCGGCATGGCCAAGATCACGAAGCTGTCCCAGGGTTTCATGGATGTACACTCCCGACGCGGCCAGGCGGACCTGGGGCAATTGGCGGATCTGGCGGCCACGGTGGGGGCCGATGAACCCTGTCAGGACAGGATTCGCCAGTCTAACACCGTGGCTGAAGCGTTCGACCATGCCCGGGCGGCGGGCGTTCCCATCGGCGACGCCGTGGCCCGGGCGGCACTGCACTTTGCCCTGCACCTGATCGACCCGCAGCAGAGCCAGCTGGAGATCCTGGTGTTTGACCGCTCCGGTCATCTGGTGGGCGAGGCCACCTCGGCCCCGTAGGCCCTCACCCCAACCCCTCTCCCGCCAGCGGGAGAGGGGCTCAATCATATGACCCTCTCCCCAAGGGATAACACGCCGGAATGTCAGGGTCGGCTCCCTTCTCCCCTCTGGGGAGAAGGGCTGAGGATGAGGGGACGGCAGGCACCCAACCTATTCAGCCCCCCCCGGACCGATAACGACGCCGATACCCCGGGTCATAAAGGGCACTCTCCCTAAAATCCCGACTCCCCAGGGCATGCCCCACCAGGATCAACCCCGTGCGCTCCACCGGCGAGGCCCGCATCATCTCCACCAGATCCCCCAGGGTGCCGCGCACCACCACCTGATCCGGCCAGGTGGCGCGGGCCACCACCGCTGCCGGGCAGTCCACCCCGTAAAACGGCTCAAGGCGCTCCACCACCTCCTCCAGACGATGAATCGCCAAATGGATCGCCAGCGTGGCCTGGGTACGGGCAAAATTCTCCAGGGTCTCATCCGGAGGCATCTTCGAGGCCCGCCCCGACACCCGGGTGATCACCAGGCTCTGACTCACCTCCGGCACCGTCAACTCCCGACCCAGCACGGCGGCCGCCGCACCAAAAGCAGGCACGCCGGGTGTCAGTGCATACGGGATACCCAAGCGCTCAAGACGCCGCATCTGCTCCGCCACGGCGCTATAAACTGACAGATCACCGGAATGCAGCCGCGCCACATCCTCCCCCGCCTCGAAGGCACGCACATACTCCCCCTCAATAGCATCCAGATCCAGCGGCGCGGTATCCACCAGACGTGCCCCCGGCGGGCAATGATCCAGCACCTCACGAGGGACAATGGAGCCCGCATACAGGCACACCGGACACTCGCCCAGCAGACGCGCCGCGCGCAAGGTGATCAGGTCGGCGGCACCGGGCCCGGCGCCGATGAAATGAACGGTCATGGGTTAATCCTGTGAAGATCCGAATGACAGTGAAGATGATCGGTCAAGCAACACACCATACAAGATCGGTGGCCTACCAAAACCGCTACGACCGAATCCGGGCACCCCAAACGAAGTCACACGGCCAAACCCCCTCAGCGGGGCCGGGTTCCTGGAGGCGGGTATTCACCGCAAGGATGCGGTGGTCAAGCCTACAGGGACGTATTCACGGCGTCCCGCCGCAAGGAATGCGGCCTCGATGAGGGGAACCACCACCAAAGCATACCCGGAGCACCCCAAACGAAGCCACACGGCCACCCCCCCCTCAGCGGGGCCGGGTTCCTGGAGGCGGGTGTTCACCGCAGGGATGTGGTGGTCAAGCCTACAGGGACGTATTCACGGCGTCCCGCCGTAAGAAATACGGCCCCGGTGAGGGGAACCACCACCAAGGCAGATCCCAGGCACACCATTCGCGGGCGAGGCCCGCTCCCACAAACAAGCCCCGATCAAGGTGGCCATTCGTCATCATTGCTGCATGAGGCGGCCCCCACAACCGGCTTGTCCACCACCCATTGCACCACCGACATGGCCGGCCGGAAGGCATGTAGCCCACCCACCGTATCCAGACGCTCCACGGAGAGCCGGGTGAGACTACCCCCCAGTCGCTGCCAGGCAGCCTGAATCACCTGCTCGGTCTCCAGCACCACCACATTGGCCACCAGCCGCCCGCCAGGGCGCAGTGCCTCCCAGCAGTAGTCAATGACCTCGGGATCCCGAGCACCGCCGCCCAGAAAGACCGCATCCGGTGTCGGCAAACCCTCCAGCACCCCAGGCGCCCGTCCTACCTTCACCTCCAGACGAGGCACCCCCAGCGATGCCGCGTTGCGCGCAGCCCGAGCCGCACGATCCTCATGGCTCTCCAGCGCGATGGCCTGGGTGGAAGGGTGGGCCAGCAGCCATTCAATGGACACCGACCCCGAGCCGCAGCCCACATCCCAGAGCCGCTCACCCACCCGGGGTCGCAGGCTCGATAACGTCACGGCCCGCACCTCGCGCTTGGTGATCTGACCATCGTGCTCAAACCAGTCATCGGGCAAACCCGGTGACCGCGGCAACACCCGGGCCTCCGGCCCCGCCACCACCTGAATGGCCAGAAGGTTCAGCGGGTTGACGTCATCCAGCTCGAAACCACAGGCCACCGACGATCGCTGACGTTCACGAGGACCGCCCAGGGCCTCCAGGACGGTCACGATGCTCTCCCCGAAACCCCAATCCACCAGTGCCCGGGCCACCTCAAAGGGCGTCGTCGCATCGGCACTGAACACGAACACCTGGCCACCCGGCTGCAATGCCGGACGCAGACTCTCCAGAGGCCGCCCCGTCAGGGAGATCACCGCACAGTCCTGCTGCGACCAACCCAGCCGGGACGCCGCCAGCGCAACACTGGAAGGATGCGGCAGACACAGCCATTCGCCGGGCTCCAGATGCGGACGCAAGGTACTGCCCACGCCAAAGAAAAAGGGATCTCCCGAGGCCAGTACCGCCACCGGGCGCCCCCGATGGGCCATGAGTTCAGGCAGCGTATCCGACAGGGGCGATGCCCAGGGCAGCGCCCTGCCCTGAATCAACGAAGAAGCCAACTCCAGATGGCGCCGGCCACCCACCACAAGTTCGGCGGAACGCACCAGGGCCTGGGCAGCAGGGGTCAAACCGTCAATGCCCTCCTCTCCCAGGCCGATCAAATGCAGCCAGGGGCGGGACGGGGCGGGTTGTGAGAGAGGGGAATCCGTCATGGGCGATGCAGTGGGGGAAGGGATCCTTGCAAGTGTGCCATAAATTGGGATTCCCGCCGGCCCCTCCCACCCTCACCCCAACCCCTCTCCCGCCAGCGGGAGAGGGGCTCAAAACGTCCTTTATTCATAGGTTGAGGAGACATGCCTGACACTCCCTTCTCCCCCCGCGGGGAGAAGGGGAGCGGACCCGGCTGATCATGGAACACCAAGGCCGTGTCCAGTAAGGTGATGACCACCATCGTGCCGTCCCCTGAAACCTCCTCCTCTCATGCCCAAAGACACCCAACACCCCCTCAAACTCCTGATCCTCGGTGGTACCGGCGAGGCCATGGAACTGGCCAAAGGCCTGGAAGATGACGCCCGGTTCGACACCGTGTACTCAGTAGCAGGCCGAACCCGCAAGCCGCGCCTGCCCAACCTGCGCTGCCGCACCGGCGGCTTTGGAGGCATTCAAGGCCTGGTGGACTGGATCCGCGCCGAAGGCACCCACATCATCATCGATGCCACCCACCCCTTCGCCGCCCAGATCTCCGCCAACGCAGCTGCCGCAGCGGATCAAGCCGGCTGCAAACTCCTGGCCCTGCGCCGCCCGGCATGGACTCCCGAGCCCGAGGATCACTGGCGCAGCGTGCCCCACATGGCCGCAGCCGCCCAGGCCCTGGGCGATACCCCAAGACGTGTGCTGCTCACCATCGGCCAACTGGAACTGGCCGCCTTCTGCCAGGCCCCCCAGCACCACTACATCACCCGCAGCGTCGAACTCCCCGAAACCCGCCCGCCCCAATGCCTGTGCCTGACCCAGCGTGGGCCATTCCAACTTGAAGATGAACTGGCCCTGCTAAGAGAACACCGCATCGACACCCTGGTCACCAAGAACTCTGGTGGCGACGCCACAAGGGCCAAACTGGAGGCGGCCCGTCAATGTGGCGTCCAGGTGGTCATGGTGGAACGCCCGCCCGTGGCCCAGGTTGCCCACAAAGTGCCCCACGCCCAAGCCGCCCTGGCTTGGCTGCATCAGTTCACGAGCAACGGAGCGTTTGCTTAGGGGTAAACCGACGGACCGTCTGCGTCAAACACTCCGCGCGGGCCTTCTCACAGAGCATCTTTCGTACGGGCGCTTCGAGAAGCGCCTGGCCGCCGCATGGGATACCACCCTGCCGGCACAAGGGCCCGTCTAAGTCAGACACTCCGCGCGGGCCGTTCGCGAACGGCCCGTACAGGGTCATGTGGCCACGGCCACAGTATTGAAATACGTCCCCCGAACGAAGCCCCAACAGCCCAATCCCCTCAGCGGGGGCGGGTTCCTGGAGGCGGGTGTTCACCGCAGGGATGCGGTGGTCAAGCCTACAGGGATGTATTCACGGCGTCCCGCCGCAAGGAATGCGGCCTCGATGAGGGGAACCAGCACCGAAGTAAAGCCCAGGCACCCCGAACGAAGCCCCAACAGCCCAATCCCCTCAGCGGGGGCGGGTTCCCGGAGGCGGGTGTTCGCCGCAGGGATGCGGCGGTCAAGCCTACAGGGAGGTATTCACGGCGTCCCGCCGCAGGGAACACGGCCCCGATGAGGGGAACCACCACCAATGCAAAACCCAGGCAGAGGACCCAAGTCACCCCCCACCCACACTCCGCGGCGTATACACCCAGGGATCACGCCCGGCCCGCTCGATCACACGCGTCTCCGCATTGCCGACGATCACCAGCGTGCGCATATCCGCCTGCTCCGGGCGGGCATCGCCCAAGGTCGTGAACTCCACATGCTCCTCCGGTCGACTCACCGCACGGGCAAACATCACCGGCACCGACCCGGGCAAATGCACCCGCAACCGATCCAGGGCCTCACCCAACTGCCAGGGCCGGGCCTTCGAAATCGGATTGTAAAAGGCCATGGCAAACCCCACCTGGGCCGCCGCCTCCAGGCGATTCAGGATCACCCCCCACGGCTTCAAATTATCCGATAGCGACATCACACAAAAATCATTCCCGAAGGGCGCCCCCAAACGCGCCGCCGCCGCCAGCACCGCCGAAACCCCCGGATACACCTGGACCTCCAGATCCCGCCACCGGGGCTCCCCATGATCCATCGCCTCGAACACCGCCGCCGCCATGCCGAACACCCCACCATCGCCGGAAGACACCACCGCCACCCGACGACCCTGCTCCGCCAGCTCCAGGGCCAGGCGGGCACGCATGATCTCCTCACGATTGTCCGAGCCATGGATACGCTGCCTCGTGTTCGCCGCCACCCGCTCCACATAAGGCACATAACCCACCAGATCCGTCGCCTGTTCCAGCGCCCGGGCGGCCCGAGGGCAGCGCAGATCCTCGGCGCCCGGCCCCAGACCGATGATATCCACACGACCGCTCATCGCACCCCCTGCCTGCCGGGAACCAGCACAATGGTGAAATAGGGCGCCGGCTCATCCTCGGCGCGCTCCGCCAGTCGCTGCACCTGCTCCCCCTCCATGGAACCCCGCTCCACCAGCAAGGCCCGCTCCAGCATCCCCGCCCGAACCAGAGCCGATCGAACCCGCGGCAGATTACGGCCCACCTTCATGAACACGGCGGCATCCGTATGGGCCAGACGCTCCACCAGAGTGTCTTCCGGGAGGGTGCCGGGTAACACCGTCAACACATCATCCCCATGAGTGATCGGCGTGTTGGCCTGCGTCCAGCAGGCACTCATACCCGTAATGCCCGGGACCACCTGCACCGGGAAACGCCCCACCAAACGGTCGTGCAGGTACATGTAAGAACCATAGAAAAACGGGTCCCCCTCGCAGATCACCGCCACATCCCGACCGGCCTCCAGATGCGCCGCCAATTGCGCCGCACAGGCCTCGTAAAACACCCCCATCTCCTGATGATAACGGGGGTCGGTCACCGATACTTCCAGGGTGAAAGGGTATTCCAGACGCAAACGGGTCTGCTCGTCCCTCAGATGCGGGGCGGCAATGGTCCAGGCATTGCCGGTGCGCCCGGCCTTGGAGAAGGCAGCCACCACAGGGGTGCCCTGAAGCAGGCGCAAGGCCTTGAGGGTGATGAGTTCCGGGTCGCCGGGGCCCAGGCCGATGCCGTAAAGCGTACCGCCAGACATCATTCCTGCTCACTGGCCAGGGCGTTGATGGCAGCCACGGCCATGGCGCTGCCCCCCAGACGACCGCGCACGATCACCGATTCGAGTCCCGGATAGGCCGCCAGGGCGTCCTTGGACTCCGCAGCGCCCACAAAACCCACTGCCATCCCGATCACCAGAGCCGGACGCGGCGCGCCTGCGTCCATCAACTCCAGCAGATGAAACAGCGCGGTCGGCGCATTGCCAATGGCCACCACAGCCCCATCCAGGCGCTCCCCCCACAGATCCAGGGCAGCGGCGGAGCGCGTATTGCCGATCTGCCGCGCTCGCTCAGGCACCGTGGGATCATTCAGGGTACACACGATCGAATTGTCCGCCGGCAAACGCGCGCGGGTGATGCCGTGCGCCACCATCTGGCTATCGCACAAGATGGGCTTGCCCGCCAGCAACGCCTGGCGTCCGGCGCGAGCGGCGTGGGTGGAGAACACCACCTCGTCTGCCACATCCACCATCCCACAGGCGTGGATCACGCGCACCACCACCCGCGCCTCCTCCGTACTGAACCGCTCAAGGCGTGCCTCGGAACGGATGGTGGCAAAGGACTGAACGTAGATGGCCTGGCCATCCTTGATGTAGTCGTAGGTATGGGACATGGATTCGAACGCGGATGGCGCCACAGTGGGCGGAAGCGGGTTGCCAAGCTTAGCGAGTCCAACCTTCAGGGGCAATCATCCCGCTCGAATCCCGCCGGTTATCCTGCCACTTGCACCCCGGGTCGCCTTGATGGAACGCAACTGCTACGGTGAGGCTAGACTCAAAAGCAATCCCCGCGGTGACTCCCCAGCCGAGACACAGACAGGTGCACGGATCATTGAAACCCCATCGGGCACTCATTCCAGCCTTGTTCGAGCACAGCGCCAACGGCATGCTGCTGATCGCCGATGACCTGATCGTGGATTGCAATCAGGCGGCTGTGCAGATGCTGGGCTATCACGACCGCACGGATCTATTGAATCTGAGTCCGGCCCTGTTTTCCCCACCCACCCAGCCGGACGGACGGGACTCCCTGGAAAAGGCCCGCGAAATGAACGCCACCGCTGTGGCCCGGGGATCCCACCGCTTCGAATGGGTGCATCGGGCCCGTGGAGGTGAGAACACCTGGGTGGAAGTGCTGCTGACACGCATCCGGCACGAAGGAAAGGATCTGCTCCACGCGGTATGGAACCGCATCGATGATCGCAAGCAGGCCGAGGCGCATCTGCGCCGCCAGTTGCGGTTCGAGGAGATGGTGTCGGACATCTCCGCCCAATTCGTCAGTGCCGCGCAGGACGGAGTGGACGCTGCCATAGATGATGCCCTGGCCCGCATGGGCCGATTTTTCCGGGCCAGCCGTTCGTACGTGTTTCAGTTCAAGGAAGAAGGCACGCTCCTGAGTAACACGCACGAATGGTGCGCCGAAGGCGTGACCCCCCAGATTCAGCACCTGACCCACTTCCCGGCCTCGGAATCGCCCTGGTTCATTGCCCAACTGCGCCATGCCCGCTGTCTGCATCTGCCAGACGTCTCCGCTATCCCTGACGAGGCCGCCGGCGAACGTGAAATGCTTCAATCCCAGGACATCCGCTCCCTGCTCGCCCTGCCCCTGTTTAACGAGGAGACCCTGACCGGGTTCTGCGGGCTGGATATTGTGGATCGATCCTACACCTGGAGCGACAACGAGATTGGCCTGCTCAAGACCATCGTGCAGATCTTCGCCGGGGCTTTTGCCCGCCGGGAGGCAGAACGCACCCTGCGTGAAGCCAAGGAGGCCGCCGAGGCGGCCACACTGGCCAAAAGCCGTTTCCTGGCCAATATGAGCCACGAGATCCGGACCCCCATGAATGCCATCACCGGCATGGGACACCTGCTGGCCCAGACCGATCTTACCGATCAGCAAAGGGATTATCTGAGCAAGCTGAAGACATCAGCCGATAGCCTGCTGAGACTGCTCAACGACATCCTTGACCTGTCCAAGGTGGAGGCAAACCATGTGGAGCTGGAACGCACCCGGTTCGATCTCTCCACTGTGCTGGAGAATGTGATCACGGTCTTTACGTCCCGAGCCGAAAGTCAGGGGCTGGATCTGGCCGTTGTGTCCCCACCGGACATCCCCCGTCTGCTGATCGGCGACCCCCTGCGACTGGGTCAGATCCTCTCCAATCTGGTGGCCAATGCCATCAAGTTCACACCTCGGGGATATGTGCGCCTCTGCGTGGATCTGCTGGATGAAGACAACGACATGGCCCATTTGCGCTTTGCAGTCCGTGACTCCGGGATCGGGATCCCGGCGGATCAGCAAGCGCGACTGTTCAAGCCTTTCTCCCAGGCCGATGCCTCGACCACCCGTCGCTTTGGCGGCACCGGCCTGGGGTTGTCCATCTCACAGCACCTGACCCGGCTCATGGGGGGACAGATTCAATTGCGCAGCGAGATGAACAAGGGCAGCGAATTCTGGTTTGAATTGCAACTGACCAAGGCCGCTTCCCGTGGGGCTCAACCCGTTCAGGCAGCCTGCCCCCTGGGGTGCCTGGCGGGACGGGTATTGCTGGTGGAGGACAACCCCCTCAATCAGGAGGTGGCACAAGGACTTTTGACCCGCATGGGCCTGACCGTGAGCCTGGCAGACAATGGTGAACAGGCACTGCGTCAATTATCGGAATCCGTTTTCGAGCTGGTGCTGATGGACGTGCAAATGCCGGTACTGGATGGATACGAGACCACCCGGTGGGTGCGTGGTCAAAAGGCCCTGGATAGCCTGCCCATCATCGCCATGACAGCTCACGCCATGGGCGAGGACCGGCAACGACGCCTGTCCAGCGGCATGAACGATTTCATTGCCAAACCCATCAATCCGGCAACGCTGCACCGGGTGCTGGCGCGCTGGCTACCCAAGGCCGCGGGTACACACGCCGCCGAGGGCAGCCCCAAAACAGGGGATACCCTGGAGAAATCAGCCGCTGATCTGCTGCGAATGCTGGCCATGGAACTCCAGGCCTGCAGCCCCGACGCATCGGACCGGGTGGCGCAACTGCGGGAGATGGCATCACTCAAGGGGTCACCCATATTGGATCGGGTGGCCGACCTTGTGGAAGACTTTGAATTCGAGCAGGCCTCACAGGCCCTTGAGCCCCTGCTTACCGAGATACAAGGGGACATGAATGGATGAAAGACCCAGGGTGCTGGTGGTGGATGACAACCGCATGAACCTGCAGCTGCTGCACAACATTCTCAGTCAGCGTTATCAGGTCTGCGTGGCCATCAATGGCGAGCAGGCCCTGAAGCGCGCGGAAACCCTCCGACCCGGACTGATCCTGCTGGATATCAAGATGGAGGGCATGGATGGCTATGAAGTCTGCCGTCGCCTGGGCGAGCAGGAAACCACCCAGCATATCCCGGTCATTTTCGTCACCGCCAAGGATCAGCAGGAAGATGAACGCAAGGGCCTGGAACTGGGCGCGGTGGACTACATCACCAAGCCATTTCATCCGGCCATTGTCGAGGTGCGTGTCCGCAACCATCTGGAACTCAAGCGTCAGCGGGACACGCTGGCGCGCCTGTCCCGCATCGATGGCCTCACCGGCATCGCCAACCGACGACAATTCGATGATGTGCTGATGGAAGAATGGAATCACGCCAGCCGCACCGGCGGCTGCATCGGACTGATCCTGCTGGATATCGATCATTTCAAGCCCTTCAATGACCACTATGGCCACGTGGCGGGCGATGATGCCCTCAAGGTGGTGGCCCGGGTACTGAGCGATACCCTGCCACGCACCACGGACCTGGTGGCCCGCTACGGCGGAGAGGAATTCGTCTGTGTTCTGCCCGGCACCGATCTTGCGGGTGTATTGACCGTGGCCCGAAGGATTCAGGAAGCCGTTGTCGAGCGTGGTATTCCACATGCGGCCTCAAGCACGCATGCCAATCTTACGGTGAGCCTGGGCGTGGCCTCGGCGCAGCCGAAACCGGAGGAGAGGGATCCGGAAAAACTCATCAGCCTTGCCGATGAGGCCCTTTACAAGGCCAAGGCCTCGGGGCGCAATCAGGTGAGCGTCTAGGGGAATACGCAAAACGCCCGATCGCCATGCAGGCATCGATTCGAGCACATCGCGGGAAAATGTCGGGTTCAGTCGACGTATCGGGAGGGCGTCTGGAGAATCCGAGACAGGAGGGGGTTGCAATACCCGAGCATTTTAGTCAAACTCGGTATCAAGTCCTCTAAGAACGGTAGAGGAGCCTGATTCGCCGCCGATCCACTGGCCTCTGCAAAAGTCACAGTTGATCGTTGATGGGCGAATCAGTCACTCCTCTACCCGCACCGCCACTTCACTGAGGCAGCGGTTCAGACCTTAGTAGAAAGGTCTCCACAGGAACACCAGGAAGTGAGCAGCGGCAGCCAGCACCATGAACACGGTGAAGGTGGTCTTGAACTGTTCGTGGAATTCCTTGGCCTGTTCTTCGGTCAGACCGGAGATGCTGTTGTCATACATGATGATAATCCTCTAAATAAGTCGATGGGTGAGTGAGCGTTCCAGGCGCTTACTCAACAGCCTCTTCGATAATGCTTTCCGAAGACGCATCAAAGGTCAGCGGATTGTAGTTATCGTTGCTGTAGATGAAAGCGTGAACGGCCAGGGCCACGACCAGGACAGCCATCAGGATGGGCATCAGCCAAGTGCCGGGGTTCACCACCAGCCACAGCTTCCAGTCGTCTCTGGGGTTGCTCGGCTTGCTCGGTCTGTATTCGCTCATTTCACTAGTCCTCTTGGTTTGATCCGAACCTCGTGTAAGGCCCGGGAAATTGCACTCGCCACAACTACAAAAAACTTTTCTCGTCAACCCTGGCCCTGCTGTGTGACCGGGGGCTGCCGTTGGGGTGTAAGTCTACGAGGACGGGGGGGGATGTCAAGGCGACGCTACACGAGCAAGCTCAACTCTCCTGCAAGATTTCCAAAAGCTTGAGCCAGGTCAACAGTACGGACCACCGATGCCCGTTTTCAGTCGGTGAATAACGCCCGCAAACGCCGGATGTCGGACTCACTCCATCCCGCCGGTTCGGTCAGCGTGCGCCAGGCGTCGATGTATTCGCTCGCCGAGAAGGCATGCCCGTATCCGGCAGGCGTCGAGCCGCCCGCCACCGCCATATCCGCCGCCAGCTGCAATGCCGTGACAATGGGATACCAGCGCAGATCCGGGGACACATCCGGTCCGCGGGGCTCGCGCATCCATTCCGGTTCCTGGTAGAAGATCTCCGGGCTGAAGAAGGTGATGGGATCGCTGGCATGCTGCATATAGGCGATACGGAACGCGCCCCAGGCCCCGTCATGCCGATCCAGCCCCTGGCGCTGATTCATGAACCGCACCACTTCGCCGTCGCGGAAAGTGGGCAGCCAGGCCGGTGTACCGGGATCTCGCTCACGGGTGGTCTTGCCCCAGGTCTCGCTGCGAAACGGCGGGCCACTCCACAGGGCACCATGGAAAGGATCCTGAATCACATCGTAGATATCGAAGGCGCGGTCCGAGTTGAGCGCTCCCAGGCTCAGGCCATGGAGATACAACCGGGGTCGCTCGTCGGCCGGCAGGCCCGACCAGTGTCCATACACCTTTTCGAACAGGGATCGAGCCATCTCGGCCCCGTACTCGCCCTCCACCATCAGTGACAGTGCGCTGGGCAAATAGGAGTACTGCGCCGCGACCGTGGCGATATCCCCCCGGTGCAGATACTCGACTGGATTCAGCGCGGCAGGGTCCACCCACCCTGTCCCCGTGGGCGTCACCAGCAACAGGACGGAGCGCTCGAAGGCGTTGACCCGCTTGAGTTCCTTCAAGGCCAGGCTGGCCCGCTCCTCGGCTGTCTCGGCGGCATTCAGCCCCACGTAGAGGCGAATGGGTTCACGCGTAGGCTCACCCAGGAAATCACTCAATTCTTCTTCGGTCGGTCCGGAAGAAACGAAATTGCGGCCCTGGCGTCCCAGATCGCGCCAGTCCACGTAGGACTCCCTGCTTCCGGCCTTGAGGGGATCCCTTGGCCGGGTCTGTTCCTCCTCGACAAGGGCGTCCACCTGTTGATACGAATTGTCGGCGGTACGCAGGGCCAGGGAGAAGATCACGCCGTCGATCACCGACCAGAACAGGGCGGCGGCGACCAGCACACCCAGGACATTGGAGACATGCTGGGGGACATAGCGCCCCAGCCAATGCGATAGAAAGCGAAAGGTGTGCTTGAACAACCTGGCCAGCGTCAACAGGATCACGAACACCACCAGGGTCATCAGGCCCACGCTCACCGGCTGCACACCTCCGGCCTCTTCCATGTCCATGAGGGCCCGCAGGGCGTTCTGCCACTCCCCTGCCTGCCAGAGGAAGGTCACCGCCACCACTGCACAGATCACGGTAGCCAGGATCTTGATCACCCTGTCCACTCGCGGCCCGGGCACCGGCAGTCCCACGTAGGACCACAGCCAGCGACCAATGAAACCCACGGCGTAACCGGTGGTGAAGGACAATCCTGAGATCAGCCCCTGAACCAGAAAAGGACGGGGTACCAGACTGGGGGTGAGCGAGAAGGCAAAGAACAGCGTCCCCACCAACAGACCGACAACAGAGAACTGGCGCCACCACAGGGCCAGTCGATTGGTATACACAGCCATAAAAGCCAAACCCAAAAAAAATCGTGCACCGAGGAGTCTACAGGATCGTGGGAAGCTGCCGGCTCAGTGCCTGATGATCGCGAGTGGCCTCCTGACCGGTGAGGGCAAAACCCAACAGCCTGCCCTGATCGTCATGGAACAGGGCCTTGACCCCTTCCCCGACCTCGTCCACCGACCACCGTCCCTTGGCGCTTGGAGAGACCGGCGAGACCATCACCGGGTGGCTCGGGGTCTTCACCCGCACCGGCATCGCCGGATAGGACACCGCGGTGGGCTCACCCGCCAGGGTACGACCCAGAGCGGGCGCCGCCCGCAGGATGGGCATCACGTAGGGCAGTACCTGCCCCTCCACCTCGGCACAATCGCCCAGGGCATGGACCCCGTCCACTGATGTCGTCAGGTAACGATCCACCACGATACCCCGGTTCACCTCCAGGCCCGCCGCTTCGGCCAGAGCCGTGCGCGGGCGCAACCCGATGGCGGAGAGAACAACACCAGCCCGCACCTGGCCGCCATTCTTCAGGTGTAGACAATAGCCCTCGCCCTCGCGATCGATCCGGGTGACCACCGTTTCCAGGTGAAAATGAATGCCAGAAGATTCCAGTCCCCGTTGTAACGCACGACCCGCGGCTTCCGGTACCAATCGGCCCAGGGGATAGGCATCCGGACCGATTACCTCCACAGAACGCCCGCTGCCGGCCATATCATCGGCAAACTCACAGCCGATCAAGCCTGGACCGATCAACGCAACCCGGTCAATGCCCTGGAGCGCCTCCCGGAAACGGGCGTAATCTGCCAGGGAATTCACGGTCATGATGTCGCTGGCCCCATCGCCTTCATAGGTGAACTCGATCGGACTGGCCCCAATGGCCAATACCAGACGATCAAAAGCCAGAGATTCACCCGATTCAAGGCACACCTGGCGGGCCCCGGTATCCAGGGACGCGACCGTGGCCCGGGTGCGGATCCGCGCATCCAGTTCCCGCCCCATGGCCTCCGCCGACTGCTGTACCAAGGCGTCGGCGGTCTTGCCCTGGCTCAGGGCATTGGAGAGCATCGGCTTGGTGTAGTAAGCACCATCATCCAGCGTGACAAGGGTCAGCGGCGTGGATGCATCATGCTTGCGAAGTTCCCGTGCCACGGTGTAACCGGCCAGACCGGTACCCAGAATGAGAATGCCTGCCATGGTGATCCCTTGCGTGGGTGGGTGGAGGCTCATGATAGCCCCTTCCCCCCATCTCGAGCACGTGGGTCGTGGACTTGCCGTTCCGGGCGGAGTGCATGCCACGCCGACGAATCCTGCTAGACTTCCGATCTGGATTTCATCCCCGAGTGATCAACCCCATCCTGGCAGGAAGGCATCATGCCCAAGAAAGACATCGATCTGTTTTCCCGACTGTATGCTGGCGCCCTGGATCTGAAAAACCGCATCGTCATGGCCCCCATGACCCGCTCACGGGCGGAAGATGACGGTATGCCAACGGAATTGATGGCGGAGTACTATGCCCAGCGCGCGGGAGCGGGCCTGATCATCAGTGAGGGCACCTGGCCTTGCCCCATGGGCAAGGGCTATATCCGCACGCCCGGTATCTACACCGAAGAACAGGTGGACGCCTGGGGCAGGGTCACCGAGGCAGTCCACGCTGCCGGCGGCTCCATCGTGATGCAATTGATGCATGCCGGACGCATCTCCGATCCCTCGTTCCTGCCCGATGGCGCCACACCGGTATCCGCCTCGGCGGTACGCCCCAAGGGCCAGTCCTACACCGCAGAAGGTCTCAAGCCGCACATCACGCCCCGGGCGCTGGAAGTGGACGAGATCGAGGAAATCGTCGAGGACTATCGCATTGCCACCGCCATGGCCTTTCAGGCGGGATTTGATGGGGTGGAATTGCATGCAGCCTCCGGTTATTTACCGGAACAATTCCTGTGTTCAAGCACCAATCAGCGTACCGACGATTATGGTGGCAGCGTCGAGAACCGGGCCCGCTTCATCCTGGAGTTGCTGGACGCCATGACCTCCGTGCGCAGCGGCGACTACATCGGCATCAAGATCGCACCGGAGATGGGTTTCAATGATCTTCATGATGACAACCCTCAGGAAACCTATGGTTATCTGGTGGATCAACTGGGAGATTTCCGGCTGGCCTACCTGCACGTGGCCCTGTTCGGCACCGAGGTGGACTACCACAGCCTGCTCAAACCGCGGTTCCGCGGCGATGCCTACCTGGTCGGCGGCGGCCTCACCCGGGAGAGCGGCGAGGCCCTGATCCAGTCGGGGCTTGCGGATGCCGCCGTCTATGGCACACCCTTCATTGCCAACCCCGATCTGCCTGAGCGGTTCCGGCGCAACGCACCGCTGGCTGAAGCGGACAAGGACACATTCTATGCGCCCGGCCCCAAGGGTTACGTGGACTATCCGAAGAGGGATGAGTAAACCAGGACAATGGGCGTGACGCCCCCGCCCGGGGGCGTTAACATCCGCTGATGTCCTCCGCTCATCGCGACCTTCCCTCACCGCCCGACTATCAGGGTGGCAGTCTTGCCAACCTGATGAGTTCCCTCATCATCGGGCTGGGTGGAACGCCCTCACCCTTACCCCCGCTCCGCCTCCTCCCCCCCCATGAAGTGTCAGCCCACCGGCACGTGGTCCTGGTGGTGGTGGATGGCCTGGGCGATGAGTTCCTCAAGAGCCAGCCGGCGCCCTTTCTGAATGCGCATCGCCAGGGGGCCATTCATTCCGTGTTTCCCACCACCACCGCCACCGGCGTGACCACGGTGCTGACCGGCGATGCGCCGGCCCAGCATGGATTGAGCGGCTGGTATGTGCATTTCCGGGAACTGGGTGCCGTACTGGCAGTGCTGCCGGGCATTCCCCGTCATGGGGGTGTCGGCTATGACCGGGTGACCTTCGACCTCAAGGGAATCCTCAAACACCAGGCCATCTTCGATCGCATCCCCGGGGCCAGCGCCATGGCAGCACCGGAAAAGATCGCGCGAACGCCCTACAACAGGCTCCACCTGGGCAAGGCCGGCCTGCTGCCCTTCAAGCGCCTTGAAGACATGGTGGAGCGGGTGAACAAGGCGATCCGCGGCCGCACCGGGGCCCGTTATGTGTATGCCTACTGGTCGGAACTGGACGCCCTGGGCCACCAATACGGCCCGGACTCATCCCGGACACGGGATCACCTGGCACGGGTGGACCAGGCCCTGTCCACACTGGCGGAACGCCTGGCGGGCACCGATACCCTGCTGGTGGTCACCGCTGACCATGGCATGGTGGACGTCCGCCAGCGCCTGGACCTCAGCGTCCACCCCCAGATCAGCCGTTGTCTGGCCCTGCCCCTGTGCGGCGAGCCTCGGGTGGCGTGGGCCTATGTGCGCCAGGGTTATCACGATATCTTCCGACAACGCGTCGAGGCAGAACTGGGCCATGCCTGCACCCTGCTGCCCAGCCGCCAGTTGCTGGAACAAGGCTGGTTCGGCCCTGGGGAACCCCACCCGGAGCTGGAGGCCCGCATTGGCGACTATGCGCTGCTGATGCATCCTGGCTGGATCATCCACGACCGCATTCCGGGGCAGAACCCTCATGACATGGTGGGCGTGCACGGCGGGCTTGATCCCCGGGAAATACACATTCCCCTGGCCCGAACAGCGTGTTGAAACGAGCGTGTTATCATGAGGCGCTCACCCATATGGAACAGGACACCGCCATGAAAGACGCCCACACCCTGTTCGACAGCGCCGCCAGCCAGACAGTGGAACTGGCCAACACCCTCACCGACAAGGACCCCCAGGCCGACCTGTGGGAGATTGCCGACGGCATGCTGGCCGGCGCAGTGCATTACTGGCTGTACACCCGCCAGCCCTGCGGCGACCCCCGCTGCGAGGAATGCGCGGCCATCAGTACCGCCGAAGAGCGCCTGGCCCAGTTGCTCAAGGATCTGGAACAGTACGCCCGGGAAAGCGACTACTTCCACTCCCCCACCGATCTCAATGTGGGTCGCGCCTGAACCGTCAGCCAGGCAGACAGACCACCAGCGCTGCCCCACCCAGCGCCGAATCCTCCACCAATAGGTCACCCCCATAGGCCGTGACAATCTCGCTGACCACCGCAAGACCAATGCCCTGCCCGGGCACCCCTTCATCCAGCCGCCCCCCTCGCGCCAGGATGGCCGGCACCCGATCGGCGGGGATGCCCGGGCCATCATCCTCCACGCGGATCTCGAGCATTCGCCCCCGGTGGCCAGCCACGGCCCTCACCTGGTGGCGAGAGAACTTCCAGGCATTGTCCAGGAGGTTGCCCAACACCTCCATGAGATCCCCCTCATTACCCCGAAAGTGACTGCCGGGCTGCACCTGCATGGAATACTCCACCTCCTTGCCCCGATAGACCTTGTTCAAGGTGTCCGCCAGACGCCGCATGACCGGGGCCACATCCAGCGGCGCCGCCAGGGCGCTGCGCCCTGAAGTGGCAGCCCGCTGCAGTTGATAGGCAACAATCCGATCCATCCGCTCCAGTTGTTCCAGCGCCTGCCGGCTGTCGGTATCGGCCCGCTGCTCCAGGCTGCCACGCAATACCGCCAGCGGCGTCTTGAGACTGTGGGCCAGGTCAGCCAGACCATCCCGGTAACGGGCCAACTGGGCACGTTCCTGCTGAATAAGCGTGTTGAGGTTGTCGGTGAGGGGCTGGAGTTCCACCGGATAGCGGCCGGTGATCTGGCCCTGATCGCCCTGCTCCATGGCCCGTAGCTCGCGGGCCACCCGGCGCAACGGGATCAACCCTAGATACAGGGCCAGAGACTGGGCCGCCAGCAGCAGCACCGCCAGGACCGCCATCCACCCCCACAGGCTGCGGCGGTATTCACTCAACTGGGCATCAAGACCGGTGCGGTCCTCCACCAGTGTGAAGGTGAGCGGCACCAGCCCCTCCGCGGTCTCCCAGTCCACGGTCATGCGGGCCGTGAACGGGCGCGAATCCCGGCTCTCCACCGGTAACCCCAGGGCCGAGGGCGAGCGCCACAGGATATGCCCCCGGGCATCGGTGATGCGGGCATGAAGACCGGATTCCGGCAGGGTAAGACGCGCCTCCGGGAGGCGCTCGGGGACACTGATATCGCCATTGGCGTTCACCTCCACCGCCCCCATGAGCAGGAAGAGCTGTGCCTGCAGGCGCTCCTCCACCGCGTGGGTGGCGCTGTCACGGAAGGCGCGCTCCAGGGCCAGGGCGGTAAGCCCGGCAAAAACCGCCACAACGAGGGCAGCAATCAGGCCCACGCGCAGTGTGAGGGAATTCATGCGCGGTCGACAGGCGAAAGGGTCAGGCGATAACCCCGACCCCGCAGGGTCTCGATGGGGGTATGGCGGCCATCCGGATCCAGCTTGCGTCGCAGGCGACCAATGAGCACCTCCAGCACATTGCTGTCCCGGTCCTCGTCATGGGGATAGAGATAATCGGTGAGGGCCTGCTTGGACAGCACCTGCCCGGAGTGTCGAGCCAGATGCTCCAGTAGACGGTATTCAAAGGTGGTGAGGATCACGGCATCGCCCTCCATGGAGACCTGCTGGGCATGGGTATCCAGCACCAGCGGCCCCAGGGTGAGACAGCCGTCGGTGCTGCCCACAGCCCGGCGGGCCAGGGCCTTGAGACGGGCCACCAGTTCCTCCATGTGGAAGGGCTTCACCAGGTAATCATCGGCGCCCGCCTCGAGCCCCTGTACCTTTTCCTGCCACTGACCGCGGGCGGTAAGGATGAGAATGGGCAGCCGTCTCCCCTGAGCCCGGGCGCGGCGGATGACCTCCAGACCTGGCAACTCCGGCAGTCCCAGGTCCACCACGGCCACATCGGCCGGATATTCCATTAACTGGTAGAGACCGTCCCGGCCGTCGCTGCTAGTGTCCACCATCCAGCCCTCACCCTCAAGACGCTGGCGAAGCTGTGCCAGCAAGGAGGGTTCATCCTCGATGACCACCACACGCATGGCCTACTGCCATTCTCCCGTCGCCACATCCACCAGGATGTGCCGCACCCGCTGCTCCTCGATCAGCACCCGGATGCGATGCACCCGCCGCCCCTCATGCTCCTGGGTCTCGGCGGACAGCACCCGCCCCCCCGTCTGCTCTTGGACTTGGGCCACCGCCTCGTCCAGGCTGATGGTATCGTTCTGCGCCACCATCAGGGTATCGCTGTCGTTGCAGCCCGCACCGGCAGAGGCCGTGCTGGCCTGCACTCCCCCCCAGGCCACCAGGCACACACAGAGCATGCCGAAAACCGGAGTGACCTTGCCAGGCAGCGAATGGGGGATGCGGTGGATCATGACCCTGAGTTTACCAGTACCCGGACGAAAGGGGCATCAACCGGTCTCGGCCGGGTCAGTGATGATGTGGGTAGTGCAGTAACGATGGCATGGCGAAGTTCTCCCATGACGAAAGGTCTGTGGCACCATATTCCTCAAGCTTGATCGGCCACCGGTCCACGGGTTTCCATGGCCCTTTATAAGCCCGCCGTGCTGAACACCGGCTGAACCCGGTGACCCTCAACACCCCAATCAGGACCCTTCCCATGGATTCCACTGCCTGGATCATCATCACCCTCATCGTGCTGTTCGTATTGGGACAGTTCGCCTTCCTGTACCGCTCCAAGGGCATGCAGGGACGTATTGCACCCGACATGAGCGACCTGCTCAGCGAAGCCCAAAAGGCGCAACCCCGGCTGATATTCTATTTCCACAGCCCCCGCTGTGGCATGTGCAGGCAGGTCGCGCCGATTCTGAAGCCCTTGATGGAAGAGCACTTCAATATCATCGAGGTCGATGTGAGCAAGCGCCCCGATGTGGCCCGACGCTTCAAGGTGATGGGCACCCCCACCCTGATGCGGGTTCAGGAGGGCCGGATCGAAAAGGTGCTGATGGGGGCCAAGGACGAGAAAACCATTCGAGACTTTGTGGAGGCCCAGTGAGCCAACCCATGCAACCCGAAACCCCGCAAACCCGCACCCCGCAGGAAATCCGCAAACTGCTGGAACCCGAGAAGGGTCCCATCACCTGGCCGGAGCTACAGCCGCATTTTGCCCGCGGCGTGGTGCTGCATGTCGCCAAGGAACTGCCCCTGCTGGATGCCGCCGTTCACCTGGTACAGGATGACAAGCATCGTGTGGAGGACCTGCTCACCCGGGGGCTGCTGGCGCGCGCTGAGGTGGACCACGCCAAGGACTGGGAAGCACGCAAACCTCGCTTCGAAGCAGTGGTGGTCGCTCCCTGGGTGTTGGTGCGGGAGATGTGACGCGCACCGTGGGGGCCGCAGCCGAGGTCCCCCATGCGACAGCCTACGTGATCCGTTATCATCCTCGGTTAACACGTCATCAGGGGAAACACCCATGTTGCAGATCAGCCCGAACCTGGTGTGCTGGTTCATCAGTCATGCCAGGGAGTTTCACGCCCAGGAAGACGTGATGCTGCCCGAGGAACCGGATCATCAGACCGATGCCTGGATCGATGAGGCCCTGGAAGAACACGCCGACAACGCTGTGTATCTGGACCTCAAGAACGCGGTGGAGGAATTGGAGCCCGAGCTTCAGGCCAATATGGTGGCCCTCATGTGGCTGGGTCGTGGCGACTATAGTGACGATGAGTGGGATCTGGCCCTGGAAGAGGCCAAGTCCAACTGGACCCCACGCACTGCTGACTACCTGCTGGCCACACCCATGGGTGCCGACTACCTGGCCGAGGGCCTGGCCATGCTGGGCCACACCTGCGAAGACGACTGATCCGGAAGCCCGATGGACGTTCTCTATTCCCTGCGACTTCAGGCCCGTTACAGCCGCTGGGCCCACGCCCAACTGCTGGGACACTGCGACACCCTGCAGGATGATGTGCGCAAGACCGAGTGGTTTGGCACCCAGGGATCGATACACGGTATCTTCAATCAGATGCTGCTTCAGGATCGTATCTGGCTGGGGCGCATGCTGAGCAAACCCTACGTTTACCGTTCCTCGGATCAGGTGCTGTACACCGAGTACGGCCTGTTGCGTGCCGAGCGCATGCGCACGGACAGCGAGATCATGAATTTCGTCCAGAGTCTGGCCTACCCCAACCTGGACAAGCAGATCACCTTCACCCTGGATCACACATCCCGGGAGTGCACACTGGCGCTGGGGGAGTGTCTACTCAACCTGCTGCATCGCCAATCCACCCAGCGGGGACAGATTGTGGCCCTGCTGGAACAGTCGGACGTGGACCTGGTGCTCCTGGACATGATGGCCATGCCGGGCATCGCCGATTGATCCCCCCGAGACCCGATCCCATGACACAGCCCACCTCCCTGAAATCCATCACCTACCATGGTCTGGCAGCCGGCCCCCGTCTCATCGTTCTGGGTGCCGTGCACGGTAACGAGACCTGTGGCACCCAGGCCATCCACCGGATCATGCAGGAACTGGATGCCGGGGAGCGGGATCTGGCCCGGGGCACCCTCACCTGCGTGCCCATTACCAACCCCCTGGCCTGGCAACTGGAACAGCGCAACGGCGAACGCAATCTGAACCGTAATTTTCGCCTCACCGACACGCCCGAGGACTTCGAGGACCGCATTGCCAATCGCCTGGGGCCCTTGCTCCAGGCCCATGATGTGCTGCTGGACCTGCACTCATTCCATACCGGTGGCGAGCCCTTCGTGATGCTGGGCCCGCGCAACAATGACTCCGAGCTGGAACGATTCCGGCAGGCTGAGGCAGAACAGGCCCTGGCCTGCTGCCTGGGAGCACGCCGCATGGTGGAAGGCTGGCTGGATACCTACGCCCAGGGTGTGGCCAGGCGTCTGCGCAATCCCAACGCCAGCCTGCGGGCCCAGATGCTCAGCACTGACCCCAGCTATGGCATCGGCACCACCGAATTCATGCGAGCCCACGGGGGTTATGCCGTCACCCTGGAATGCGGACAGCACGATGACCCCAACGCACCGGAGGTGGCCTACCAGGCCATGATCAATACCCTGGCTCACCTGCAGCTGCTGGACCTGCCCGCCCCCACGCCCCGTCAGGATGTGGAAGTTCTGCGGCTGGTGGAAGTCATTGACCGGGATCACCCGGAAGACCGCTTCACAAGGGCCTGGGGAAGTTTTGATCCCATCCGTGCCGGCGAGGCGATCGGTCACCGGCACACAGGCGAGGCGATCCTTGCACCCAGTGATGGTTTCATCGTCTTCCCCAACCCCAATGCCCTGCCGGGCAATGAGTGGTTCTACCGGGCACAGATCAGTGACCGCTTCTGATTGAGGGGGTCATTCCGTCCCCCTCGCCGAACGCCCGTTTTTTCTGTTTTTCTGCCGCAGCCGGTCCAGTACCTTAAGCTGCGCCACAGCGCGCAGGAACTCTGCCTGGGCAGCGTCCCGGTCGGTGAACAGTACGCTCTCGCGCATGATCTCCTCGGCGTCGCGCTTGGCCTCCAGCGCGGCCTGCTCATCGATCTCATTGCTGCGCAGGGCCGTATCCGCCAGCACGATCACCCGGTGCGGCTGAATCTCCAGCATCCCACCGGAGATGTATAGCAGGTCTTCCTCGGCGTGCCCTGAGGGCAGGTACCGCACCACGCCGGGAACGATGTGCGTGAGCAGCGCCGAGTGGCCCGGGAAAATCCCCAGTTCCCCATTGGTGCCCGTCAGGCAGACCTTGTGTACAGGACCACTGAAAAATGAAGACTCGGCACTGACGATCTCCAGATCCATGGTGGCCGTTAACGGAAGGGAATGCTCTCTCACTGTCACACGTGTCTCCTGCCCTTACTCTTGCTCATATCGGCACCGCGTATCGGCTGCGCCGGGATCTGGATGCCCGCGTCCATCATGGCCTCGAGAATCAAATCCGTCACCTTGTCCCAGTCATGGAGCTTGTCGGTATTGATCACCAGATCAAACTGATGAAAATCATTGATGCGCCGTTGCACCATATTCCAAAGGAATTGTTCACGCTGATGGTTGATGGTCTCCACCTTTTCCCGGGCCTCGGCTTCGGGCAGGTCCTCGGCCAGGGCCACGCGCACGGCGCAATGTCTGGGAGAGCCGGCAATGCGCACCCGGAAGGCACCGCGATCCCGCAGGAAGATATGTGCACCCCGACCGACGATGACTCCGCCCTTGGGGCTGATGGCCAGCAGGACATCCACTAGGGCCCGCCGGTAGTTGGTAAGAAAATAGGCATCTCCGGAGAGCACGGAATACACCCAGGTGCTCTTCCAAGCGGACACCTTCTCGTCCAGTTCCCGCAGCAGATTGCGGTCCTGCTCAGCGTGCTTGGCCACGCGGTCCAGTAGTTCCTCATCAAGGAAATCCACCCGCAACCGCTCGGCCAAAAGACGCGCCACCTGCTCTCCCCCCGCACCATAATCCCGGGAGACAGCCACCAGGGGCGGTGCGTTTGCATCACGATCCCGACGGGGATTGGTGTCCCTCGACTGGGTACGAATGTAACGCTGTATCAGTTCGTTGACGTCGCGCATGTACCACCTTCGGCCTTGTCCGGGGTTTCATGGTACAACGTTCGCATGCTGACAACGAATACCCCCCAGCCCCAGCCGGCTGCAAAAGGATCCGATACCCCTATGCAAGATGAGGTTCCCTACTTCCGTCCCGTTCATCAAATCTGCCAGCGACAGGTGGTGACCTGCCAGCCGGGCGAAAACCTCGTTGATGTGGTAAAAACAATGAGGGATAAGAATATATCCAGCGTGGTGGTCTGCGATGAGGGGGGCGCCCCCATCGGCATCGTCACCGACCGGGATCTGCGTAACAAGGTGGTTCCCTCGGACAGGGCACCCGGGTCGTTTCTGGTTCAGGACGTGATGAACAGCCCGCTGACCACCATTGGCGAACATGATGTGCTATATGAGGCGCTCTACCGCATGTCCAGCCAGGGTATCCACCGGCTGGTGGTGGTGGACTCGGAGGGGGCCCTCAACGGCATCATCACCGACACGGATATTCTGCGCATGCAAAGCCATTCCCCACATCAACTGGTCAGGGACATCGAACGGACGCACAGTATCGAAGACCTCAGCGTCCTGCACACCCGCATCCAGGATCTGGTGGTACATTTGAGCGGAACCACCACGCCGGTGCGCGACATGGTCAAGCTGATCGCCAATCTCAATGATCAGATCCTGTTGCGTCTGGTGAATCTGGTCAGGAAGGAGCAATTCCCCCAGCTTTCCGGAGGTTTCGCCTTCGTGGTCATGGGCAGCGAGGGGCGTTGCGAACAGACCCTGTCCACCGATCAGGACAATGCCATCCTCTATTCCGATGATCTGGACGAGGAGCAGGTCCGTGAGATCGAGGCCTTCTCCCAGACCCTCATTGATCAGCTCATCAGCATCGGCGTGCCCCCGTGCCCCGGTGGCATCATGGCCAAGAACCCGGCCTGGCGGCACAGCCATTCCGAATGGCTCAAGGAACTGGACCGCTGGCTGCTCACGCCAAGTCCGCAGAACATCCCCAATGCCAGCATGTTTACCGATATCCGCACCCTGCACGGGGATTCATCCCTGGAGAAGCAACTCAAGCAGCATATCTACAAGCGACTGGCCGAGAGCAAATTGTTCCTCATGCGCATGGCCGAGAACATGCTGCGCTTTCAGCCCCCACTGGGTTGGCGCGGCAAGATCAAGACCGGTGCCCAGGGTGCCGGGCGGGGTCAGGTGGATCTCAAAAAAGGGGGAATTTTCGCCCTCACCGACGGCATCAAGGCCCTCGCCCTGGAGGCCGGTGCACTGGATGGCGGTACCCACCAGCGACTCCAGATGCTGGTACGCAAAGGGGTGCTGGCCAAGGATCAGGCCGGCGACCTTGAGGAGAGCTTCGACTTTCTGGTGCTCATGCGCCTGCGCGGTCAGGTGCGGGACATCGAGAAGGGACGCACACCTGGCAATACCGTGATGCTCGACGAGCTCAGTCAGATGGAACAAGGCAAATTGCGCATTGCCTTCGAGGATGTGACCAAGTTTCAGCGTTTCATCAGCAGCCACTTCAACCTGGGACTGCTGCGCTAGCCCCTTCAGGAACCTGTCACAAGGGATCGACCATGCCGTGCGCCAGCCATCCGCCGCCACCGGGCCCACCGGTGGCCACTTACTCGATTGTCGCGCGGGATCCAGAGTCGGGGCGGATGGGCGTGGCGGTACAATCACACCATTTTGCTGTGGGCAGCGTGGCCCCCTTTGCCCGGGCTGGCGTGGGAGCGGGGACCATCCAGTCATTCGCACGCCTGATCTATGGCAGCGAGGGCCTGCGCCTGATGCGAGACGGTTCCAGCGCGGGGGATGCCCTGCGCCGCCTGCTAGCCCGGGATCACCACATGGATTACCGACAGGCCGCCATGGTGGATATCGAGGGCAACGCCGCCGCCCACACGGGCCAGTTGTGCATTGACCAAGCGGGTCACCGTCTTGGCGATGGGTATGTCTGCCTGGGCAATATGCTGCTCAGGGAAGACGCCTGGGAGGCCATGGGAAACGCCTTCGAGACGGCATGCGGAGAGTTGCACCACCGGATGCTGGCCGCCCTAGAGGCTGCACAGAATCATGGCGGCGATCTGCGTGGCCGGCGTTCAGCAGCGATGATCGTGGTCAATGCCAAGGCCACCGGCGATCCAGCGCAGGATACCCTGCTGGATCTGCGGGTGGAGGACCATGGCAGCCCCATCAAGGAGTTGCGACGTCTGATCACCCTCTGGGAGGCCTATGATCACAATACCCAGGGGGGACATCACCTTCGGCATGGCGAATACGATCAGGCCATCGAGTCCTTCAAGCGTGCCGAGGACCTGGCCCCAGAAGAGGGGGAACTGGTGTTCTGGCGCGGGGTGGCCATGATCAATGCAGGTTATCTGGAGGAGGCCTGCCCCCTGTTCCGGTCCCTGTTCAAGGCCTCGGATCACTGGGCGTTGCTACTGATACGGGTGGCACGTAACCGCTTTCTGCCTCACGAACCGGAGATGTTGCGAACACTGATCCCCGCAGAGTTCCGGGAAGAGCCGGAGGTGGCCGAAGCGCTTGAGCCCAACGATTAAGCCATTCACACCATGAGCTTTGGCCTGGGGCTCGAAGGCCCTCGCGGCCGAGGGCACGAACACCTTTATCCCAATGGGAAAAGGGCGCGTGCCTCCCGGTCTGACCAGACTACGACCGCTTTACTTCTTCTTTTCAGAGATTTCCTTCAGCTCCTTCAGGCTCTCACGGAAACGTTCATCCAGCTTCTCCATGGAAGACTCCTGAGCGGCGCGCATGCTCTCGCTGATCTCTCGCATATTGGCACTCATGCGCTCGTACATGGCGCCGATCAGTTCCACCTGATGACCGGGCAGATCGCCAGCCTCGGCCTTGGATAGCTTCTCGGTGTTCTTGCTGACCTCCTCCATGGCCTCCTTGACCAGTTCCGACTGACGCTTCATCAGCGCCTCGGTGCTCTCGAACAGGGTTCGATTGGCGGCCACCATGGCCTCCACATTCTTGCGCTGGGCCTCCATCAGCGCCTTGGTGTCCATCTGCGGCATCTGATACTGCTTCAGCATCTGGTTCATCTGTTCCATGTAACGGTTCGGATCGAACAGTTTCATCATATCCGACATATCGAAGGGGTTTTTCTGTTCTGCCATGTGTCCTGACTCCTTATCGGGGATGGGTGAGGCGCTGCAAGCGCCTTGGTGAACTCATCCTCTGAGGGTAGTCGAAAACCGCCGCTCATACACCCTCTCCCTGCTGCGGGCTTGGGGGTAAGGTTGTGGATAAAACCTGCAGTCACGGTGGATAAAACAGGGTTGCCAAGTTATCCACATTTCACTCACACGCTGTCCTTGAATTACCCCAACGGTACCGCACAGGATTAAATATTTATAAATAATTGATAATAAAGAAATTTAAAAGGTTTATCCCACATCAACCGCTCCCCTTATTATTATTATTGGAAGTTATTTAAAGAATTTGTAATAAAGCGCCAAAAAAAATCTGGCTGACTCACCCCCCGTTCTGCACGATTCCGTCCCCCTGTACCCTGATGGTGTCGGCCTCGATGCGTACCTCACGCCCCTGGATGGTCAACTCCCCCTGGGACGTGAGACGGATACCGGCATTGGCATGACCGATATGAATATCCCCTGACCGACTTTGCAGTGTGATCCGTCCGCTCGCTGACATGCCCAGACGCCCCCTCGCCACATGGCACTCCAGATCCCCCTGTCGGACCTGCACCCGCATGCCATGACCCGCCTGCAGATCCATGGCACCCTGGCTTTGTTGCCGCAGATCTCCCTGCTCCGCCTGCAGATGAAGATTCCCACCCGCCTGAACCCGCAGGTCCTCTCCAGAAGTCAGATGCACGGACCCTTCACGCGTGTCCAGGGAAGCCGAACCCTGCACCATCACCCGCTGATCCTTGCCCACTTCCACGATCTGATCACCACCACTGTGAAGGGATAAGGACTGCCCCGCTTGCCAGAGCATGCGACCATCGTCCGCGTGCAGGGCCAGGTGAGGATCCTCCGGTGTGGCATCCATGAGCAGACGCAACCCGTGGTCCCGGGTGCTCAGGCTCATGCGAGGGCCCCGAGGCTGATCATCCATGAGCAATTCGCTGCCCCCATGGGTTCGCAACAGGTTCTGGTAACGGTTGTGGGCAGTGACGGGGCTGGGGTGCTCCGCATTGGGCAGGGCGCCCAGGATAACGGGGCGGTGTGGATCGTTGTTCTCGAAGGCCACCAGCACCTCGGTGCCCGCATGCAGGGGAAAGTGGAAGCCGAAGTTGTCGCCCGCATGGGGTGTCAGCAGGCGCACCGGATGGCTGGCCTGTCCGGGAGCATGCGCGCGAGTGTCGAAATCAAAGCGGATTCGGTAACGCCCCTGGGCATCCAGATGCACCGGTTCGCCCTCGGGCCCGTCAATGCGGGCAACGAAACGGGCGCCACTGCGGTGGGTTAACACCGGTGGGCGATAGGCCTGTGTCGACGGAATGAGTTCCAACTGGACACGAAACGCGGGCACCGAGGCATGGTTGCCACCCGGCAGGCTTGAGGCCTGCTCACCGCTGAGTTCCATGGCAGTGATGGTATATGCCTGATTGAATGGGGAGTAAGGGTGACCGGTGAGGTGAATGCGCTGCCCTGGACTCAGGCCTCGGTGCCCCGTCCAGGCCGAGAAGCTGAATCGTTGGGTGTCCAGGGCCTCGGCGCGCAGGCGGGCCAGATGCTCTCCCTGGCCAGGGGTGCGAAAACCGGCGCCCCAGTGATCCTCAACACCCGCCGAGAGCGGTGAGCCAGTGTGTTGGGCCTTGAGCGAAACTTCAGGGTGGTCGGGGCAGTGGTCTCTCAGCTGCACCTGTCCGGGCACCAAGCGGGCACGGGGCTCCAGCCGGTAGATGATATCCACAGGGGCATGCTGGCCACTGAGAGGATGAAACGGCAATCGCTCTACGGGCGCCTCAGGCAGGTCACGGACATCATCGTGGATCACCAGGGTTGCCCCCTGCCTGGATTGCTCAAAGCGGTAGAACAGGCCGTGAAAGGCCATCAGGCGCGTGATGAAGGCCAGGTCGTCCTCTTCCACCTGGACGATCAGGTCTTCCACTGGATCATCACCGCGACAGGCCACTCGCCATTGGGCCGGTGTCCAGCCGTGCCCTCGCAGCACCTCTTCGACCACGGCCAACACTCCCATGCCGGGAAAAACACGGTTTTGACGGTTTCGGGCCAGGGGCGCCAGGGGGGATTCCAGGCGGATGCGCTGGATCACTCCCTGGTCAGTTGACCCCGGGGCCTGATCCAGCCCTGTGATCAGGCCATGGATGCAAGGCGCGGATCTCCCTCGATCCAGGCTCAGACAGGCCGCCTGCCCCAGGATCTCGGCGGCCATCCAAGGGTGTTCGCTCAAGCAGCGGATATCCAGGCAATAGGCGCGACACAGGGCAAGATCCCTGCTATTGAAATCCAGCACCGTGAGGGGTCCGTTATGCCGCCCCTGGAGGTCAAGATGCAGACGCGGCGGATGTGTCATGGTTTTCATGGGTATGGATTCCCTGAGCTGGGGTCATGAAGGTGCTATCCGGCCAGCTGTGAGTGATCGGCGAAACGGGCCGCTTGCGTATCCACAGGGTATCCATGCCCAGAATGGGTCCGCGTCGACCCAATCGAGGCAATGGTCGGGATATGTGTTCCAGAGTGAGCACGAAACGGTGATCGCCACCCACCCCCCTGTGGATATCAGTGGCCAGGGCCTGACCGGGATGTTGGCCGGGTGACAGGGAACGAGCCTGATCCATCGGCAGTGGCCCGATGATGATGTTGACGGGTCCGCTGCGGTCCGGTACCCGTTCGCTTAGATGGGTGTCCAGTCCCAACTGATTTCCCGGTGAGCTTCCCAGGCATGTGGGAGGCGAGAGAGGGACCCATTGAGGCTGGAACTGGGCGATCCGCACGCGGGTGGGCATATCGGGGCACCATCGTCCCAGCCACCGACTGATCCGCGCCACCAGGGCATCCACGCTGGGTTCGGCGGTGATCCCCCCCATGAGGGGGGCGACCGTCCCTTGTGGAAAACCCTGGCCACTCAGGGCCGCCAGGTAAGTCCGTAGGGGATGATGGTCGCACCCATCAGTCAGGGTCGGACGGGCTCGCTGCCATGCCCGGTAATGCAGGTGGGCCTGTCGGTTTCCGGGTATGTCCAGGAATCCCCTCAGCATCCGGGCCTCCAGGCCATCCCCTTGAGCAGCCTCGCGCAGGGCTACGGGTAGATGGCCCTCCACCCCGTACAGGCCTGGGAAGGTTGCGCGCAGGTGTACCCGGTTCTGGGTGTCCGGGAGGCGCTTCACCCCGGCGGAGGGAAATGACATTCCGGGGTCCGGTGAGAGAGTGAGTGTGTCTTCTTGGTGAAGATGACAGCGCATGCGCTCCCATAGGCCATCTCCCTCGAGGTTTTCGGTCGGGCACCGTAGGGAGATCCTGCCGAATCGCCGTGGAGCGTTCATGGCGTATCCCCCAAGGCTGCCATGGTATTGGCAACAACGTTCGGTATCCGAACGCTTCCCGGTGTTAGTCGCCCAGCCGGGCGATGCTCCAGATGCAGGCGAATGAAGCTGTTGAGCCCTGCGTAATGGTTGAGGAAGCGCTCCAGCACCATGGCGAACAACACACGATCCGCCTCGCTGGGAAAATGATCCTCGTCCACCTGCAAGCGGGCATCCAGGCCGTGGAGTACAGCTCCGCGCACCATGCGGTTGCAGGGTGTGACCCTGAGTTCGCCCAGACCCTGGAGTCTGCTCTGGTTTGACGGGTCGCCACTTCGATCGATGACTTGCAACACTCGCTGCAGAGCGGTGGCCGACATCAGCCCCTGCCGACGCAGGCATGCCAGTGACACCAGATCCCATCGCCATCCCGTCCGATCTGTGGGTGGATAATGCGGCGTGGGGCGGATGAGGTGGCTGATCTTGACGGTGTCCGGAATATCCTTGACGCCATGGGCTGGGGTGCCGGGTCTCAGGTGACGGTGTGGAAGGTCTCCGTTATGGACCAACAGATGGCATGACAGGGTTTACCGGGATAGCGCCTGGGCCGGATCCAGTTCCAGCCAGGTCTGCCAGGTGCGATCGGGGCCGGGTCTTGGTATTGCCTGATAAAGCGGGTGTCCGCGATCCATCTCATGGGTCAGCGCCGGGCGATACACTCGTCGTTGGGCGTTGGTGCTGTCGATCCCAATGATCTGTTGCACCCGATGGGTGTGGATGGATTGTCGCGCTCGAGCATCGGCCAACACCGGATAGCGTGAGCGCCCGGGCTCCCTGGGGATGGGTTCTGCGGTGTGTTCGAACAGATTGATTGCCGGAATGCAGTGCAGACGCAGGCTGTGACCGGTCAGAGGGATGGATGCAGGCAGATGCACATCCAATTGCAGGTGCAGGGTGAACCTGTGGACGCCCCGGGGAAGGGGGTCCTGGGCACCGGGATATAAACGGATGAAGCGGAAGGCCTCCGGAAAATGCAGGTAGTCCTGGAGCAGGTGAAGCCCCGCTTGGGATGCATCGACCCATGGCACCATGGGGGCCTGCCAGGGTCGGAGACCGTCATCGACGACCCTTGAGTCCCCGAGGGAGCGTTCCCACTGCCCTTCTACCGAGAGGATCAGGTCACGGGTATGGTGACGGATGGCATGGACCAGGTCCGCGCCGCCACGCGGGTCGGCTGCATAGAGATCCAGATGGTCAGGCAGGATCGTGGGAGCACCTCGCGGGTCAAGCACTTCAAGATGCAGAGACAGGCGTGTACCAGCAGGGGTGTCCTGAGCCTCGACATTCGTCAGCTCCAGTGGGTGAAGGGGCAGTTCAGTGACGGTGCGAAAGCGGCACCGGGTGGACTCATGGCCTACCGGATCACTCTCCACCAGCGCCCCGGCTGGCACTGTCTGTGCCGTGCCGCCCCGCAGTCGATGCTGGAAAGCAAGCACGGTGCAGGACGGATAGGCACTCATGGCGCCGGGCCATAGCTGTTCCAGCAGAGCCCCGGCAATCTCCGGGAGATCGTCATCCAGGCGGCGGCTGATATCGGCATGGACGTGGGCGACACCCTGCAGGAGAGTTTCCATGACGGGTTCGGGGTTTTCCGGTGTATCCAGCCCCAGCTGCCGGCCCGGCTCGGGGAAATCCTCTGCGAAGTGTCGGGCGGCACGATCCAGATGCAGGCGTTCGCGCAGCCATGCCTCGTCCTGAGCTTGGGGGAAGGTCTCGGGTCGGTGAAGATATTGCAGGATATCCATGGGGCCTCTCTTCCTTGATGAACGGCTGGCACCCCCACCCCTCTCCCACCAGGAGAGAGGGGTTGTGGAGCAAGGTTTCACTAACGCCCTTCGACCCAGGAATCCTGGAACTCGATGTTGCCGTCCACGTAGGTCCAGGTGATGCGCCCGTAGCGCAGGGAGACCTCCTCCAGGTGGGGATAGCGTTCCTTGTCCAGGTCCTTCACGTTGTGCATCGTGGGTTTCACCGAGGTGACCTTCACGTCCTCCAGGCGATGACGGAAGTATTCCCGTTCACTGCCGCTGTCATCGATACGGAACCAGCTGATCACCACTTCCGAGAGGGTCTGGCCATTGCTGCAGGCCTTGTAGAGATAGGGCGAGACCTTGTCGAAGGTCTTCACGAAGCGCAGGGGCTCGTGCTTGCGAGTACCGGTGAGACTGCCGGTGTCGGAATCCGTGGGGATGCGGATCTGGTGCTCCAGCTGCAGCACCTCCACGGAGTTGCGCCGGCCGGTGATCTGCACCGGCCCCTCCACAGGGGCGCCCTGGTCATCACGGATACTCAGGTAGGCGGGTACGGCCATGTCATGCTCTCCTTGCAATGAAGGGTTGGGACTTCAGCAGTTTGCCCCGTGTCGGGGGCAGGTTCCGGGGCGGGCTGTTTACCCGGCGTCCTTGGGCATCTGTGCCACCAGGGACAACCGCACATCCACGCCCTCGATCTGAAAATGGGGCATCACGAAAAGATTCACGGCATACAGGCCCGGATTCTCCGGGATCTCCTCCACGCTCACCCGCCCGTCACGCAGGGGGTGACTGGCCACCAGGGCCGGGTCCGGATCCTTCATGCGGGTGACCAGGGTCTGCAGCCACTGGTTGAGTTCATCCTCCAGCACCTGTCGCGACTTGCTGGCGCCGATGTTTTCCCGCTGCAGGATCTTCAGGTAATGGGCGATGCGGGACACCAGCATCACATAGGGCAGACGGGCATTGACCAGGCTATTGGCGGTGGCCTCCGGGGATGGATACTCCCCAGGTCGCTGGG
This sequence comes from Ectothiorhodospira sp. 9100, assembly GCF_022227565.1. NCBI lineage: Bacteria > Pseudomonadati > Pseudomonadota > Gammaproteobacteria > Chromatiales > Ectothiorhodospiraceae > Ectothiorhodospira > Ectothiorhodospira sp. 9100. Next base: position 37,773 of record NZ_JAJNAN010000010.1, on the reverse strand, counting down.
TGGAGTTGGCCGAGAAGAAGCAGGCGAAATCCCGGTTCTTGTAGTAACTCAGGGGGATGAAGCCCATGCGGGCATATTCCAGTTCCCGGCTCTCGGAGATCAGGAACTCCGTGGGCATGCGGGTCTGCAGGCCCTGACCCAGGTCGTACTGGTGCAGGGGCAATCCGGGTACCTTGCCGCCAGATTCGGGCCCGCGGATGTTCACCGCCCAGCCATGATCGCGGAAGCTCTCGGCCATATTGGCGGCAAAAGCAAAGGCGGCGTTACCCCAGAGATACTTGTCCGGCTCCGGCCCCAGGGTATTCTCCTGGTAGCAGAAGCTGCGTACCGGGTGATCCTGACCGTAGGGCAATCTCAGCAGGAACCGGGGCAGGGTCAGGCCCACGTAGCGGGCATCTTCGCTGTCGCGGAAGGCATTCCAGCGGATGAAGGCGGCCTGGTCCATGTGGGCACCCAGATCCTGAATGCGGGGCAGTTCGCTGATCTGCTGCTTGCCGAAGAATCGGGGGCCCACCGAACCAATGAAGGGGCAATGGCAGGCGGCACTGACCCGGGCGATCTCCCCCAGCAGGCCGATGTCCTGGGCGGTGTTGTCTAAACAATAGTCAGAGATCAGGGCGCTGACTGGCTCTCCGCCAGGCGTGTCATATTCCTGGACATAGATCTGACGATAGAGACCGCTCTGGGTGGTATCGGCGGCATCCTCGAAATCCTCCTGAAGCTCCGCCTTGCTCACGTCCAGCAGTTCCAGCTTCACATGGGCCCGAGGGTCGGCCCGTTCGGTGAGAAACTGCAGGCTGCGCCAGGCGGCCTCCAGCCGCTGAAAGTCCGGGTGGTGCAGGATGTCATCCAGCTGTTCACCAATCAGGGTATCGATGCGGGCAATGAAATCATCCACCAGGATCTTGTCGATGCGAGGAACGCTCTCTCCCGCAGCGGGCGGGTCGAGAAAATCCAGCAGGACCCCCAGGGCGGCGGTGAGGCGGTCCCCCTGAGGGATCTGAGCCAGTTCTGCGGCGTCAATGAAACGATCCAGATCCAGCCCCTGTTCCAGGGGTGTGACGGCGGCCAGGTGGCACAGGCGCACGTAGGGCGCGATCTTGCTCGGGGTGTCCACGGTCTGTGTGACGGTCATCTGCATCTCCTTGCAGTCTTCCCGGATGATGGGCTTGCGTGTGTGGTCAGGCTGATCAGTGCTCGGTTGCATCGGGTGATGAAGCCTCGGCGGGCGGCATCAGGCGCTTGAGCTGGCCCTGAAGGACCTTGAGTTCTTCATCATCCCGAACGATCCGGTCCAGTTCGCGGCGCAGTTCGGTATTGTCCAGCAGGCTGGATTTCATTTCCTTGAGCAGGTTGCGCATGGCCATCAGCCGGGCCAGCGACGGAATCCTTGCGGCCACCGCCTCCGGGGAAAAGTCCTTGAGATGCTCGAAGGTGAGATCCACTGGAATCTCCCGGTCCTGGGATGAAGTCCTGTCCGGTACGCTGAAACGCAGCGAGGGCGCCATGTCCTTGAGTACCGCCTGCAGGTTGCCGCTGTGAACCCCGATGCGGGGACGATCCGCCACGCGGCCCTGGGCGCGGCCATGGCTGAAATCGCCCATCACCAGCATCTTGAAGGGCAGGTCCACCTTCCTGCGGGCGCCGCCCTGATTGACCTCCAGGGCGATATTCACTCGTGCACGGGGCACTTCATTCTGAAAACTGCGGGTCATGGCAAGGGTCCTCATCCTTGTGGCTGTCGGTTGTCATGGGGGCCCGCCGCGGTCCGTGACCGCCCCTCGGGCAGGGAAAAAGACGCCATGGCCGCCTGGGGATCCAGGCGGGCCAGTTCCTGTTCACATTCGCCGATCAATGTCTCCTGGGGCACCCCCCGGGCACTGAGCATGAGGGCCACCTGGTGCAGGCGGGTGATCAGTATCGTGCCCATGGCCGGATCCCAGTCCATGATCCTGACCACCTCCAGGTGCGCCCGGGCGGCCTGCAGGATGGGCAAAGCCACATCCGGTCGCCGGGCCCGAAGACACAGCTCAGCCCGAGCGATCGCGGCTGTCAGGCGCTGTCGTTCGGTGTTCATGGGCCAGCGCTCCAGGACTTGCCAGGCCTCGGGCAATGGCAGGGCGCTGAGGGTATCTGGATCCGGTTCCGCGGCCACATGATCGGTCGACGGGGGGGCGTCAGCCGATTGACTGGCCGGGAGGGATTCGCTGGTGAGCCCACCTTGCAGCCATGCAAGGGTGGCGGCATCCGCAAAGGGTCTGCCATCGTCGAAGCTCAGTGCTTCCAGGCCGGGCAGGCGCTGGATCAGGACACGGGCATGGGCCTGGATGTCCAGGGCCAGATCGGCGGCCTGATGCTGTTCTGCTGCATTGGCCAGACGGTGTTGCAGATCCAGGGCCAGATGGAATCCCGGTTCGAAAAACAAGGCTGCGCCGCTTGCCAGCACGCAGGCCCAGTCGCCTCGGGCCTGTGCCTCATCCAGGGTAGCCCAGCCACCTGCCCGGGGCGGTGGGATACGGGTCATGCCCCGATCGTGGGGGGGCAGGGTCAGACCCGCCCAGCGAGCGGCGCGGGCAAAGGCCCAGGCCTCGATGAGACGCCCCTGTTTCTGCAGGGCATCGTGCAGGTTGCGGGCACTGGATACCAGGGTTTCCGTGGATAGATCCAGCACTCGCGCAGGATCGCGAGGCTCGGGCGGCGGCGACGGATCCAGGCCACCCTCCTCCGGGTTCACCGATGAGTTGCCCTTTGTGCCGGTGTCTGCAACCGAGTCAATTCGGCGTGCTTGAAGCCATTGGCGCAGGATGTGCCATCGGGGTGGCATGTCCGGATCGTCCCAGGGCCCCATCTCCAGTCGGGTCTCGATGTGTTCGAGGTCGTCCTCGATCTGCTTCACCTGGTCCGGGGTCAGGGTGGCATCCAGCTGATTCAGGAGAAGTCGGACGCGTTCACTGTTAAGCCAGTCCAGGGCGGCGCGACGCTGAGCCGGCTTGCAGGGGTGAATGGGACCATCGCCGGACGCCAACAACTGTCGGTAAAGGCTCGTGCCGGTCATCAGCCCAGGAATCTGATCACGGGTGACCAGTGCCAGCCAGAGATACCCTGCCACCCGCAGATCCTTGGCCTGAGTGCCCAGGAACCTGCCGGCATCCTGGATCACCTGGTCAAAATCCGTTCCCTGAAGGCGGCCCATGGCCTGTTTAATGGCCAGCAGGGTGGGATGATGACGTGGATCCTCGATGCCTGAATCCTTGTCAAGCGGCGCGGTCGCCCATCGGTTAAGGGATGCCAGGTCGGCAACCGGTGCCAATAGTTCGGTAGATGCAGTCTTCATCCGCGGCCTCCCCCAAATGGCGATGCGGGCAAATGAAAGCCGGTGAAGAGTTGCTGACGCAGGAAATTCTGCTGACGGTCAGGGCGGATGCGAAAACGGATCTCCCGAGGCTCGCCCTGGCCTTGATCAGGTAATTTCCAGCGGGTGGTGTACACATGCCCCTCCTGATCATCGGCCTCTACCTGGGCCATATGCAGTAGCCGGAACAGGCCCCAGACGCCCTGCTCCCGGTATTCCCCGGTGGCGCCACCCTGATGATCCCTGGCACGAACACGGGCACCCGGCGTGCTGGCATCGCCGGGCCAGGTGAAGCGCCGCCACTCCTGGGGTTCGTTGCGGTAGCGGTACACCTGCCCATTGGTCTGGAGCACCACTTCGCTCAGGCCGGGGCTGGGCAAGGGGTAGAGATGGAAGCTCAATTCGGCGGTTCCCTGCCCCTGTGCAAACAGGGCTCGGGTGATCTCATCCGCCCGTTCCATGCTTTGGATGAAACCGCGTGAAAAGGCAGGCCCCACGCCGATCCAGGTTCTGGAACGCCATGAGCCCCGGGTATGCTCGATGAAAGGACTCAAATCCTCATGGACAACCCCCCATAGCACGCCCTGTTCGGGATGAAAGAAATCCACCACGTCCATCAGGGCAGCGTCCTGACCCTGGGGATCGAAGGGGAAACGCCCGCTCAGACGTTCCTGCCAAGGGACCATGACTTGCACCTGCCACTGGCGTTCCAGATCCGTGACCGCCGTCTGCATCAAGGCACGCCAACCCTCCTGCACAATCGATCTGAGCAGGTTTTCAAATAGCGGACGGTCAGCGGCAGGCAGATCTGCCAGCAAAGCAGTGGTGGATACCCAGGCTGCTTGAAGGGGGGTGCGACCACCCTGCCCCCGCAAGAGCCCGGCTGCGGCCACGCGGGCCTCTCGGGCAGGGTCCACACTGGCCGCCAGGGACTCCAGACCCGAGGCGACGGCCCGCAGGCTCTCCAGGTGACCGTTCAAAAGTTCACTGACAGGGTGATCTTCATCCGCAGAAAACAGCGCCATCAGGGATGCCGGGTGGCGTTCACCGCCGACCAGGATCACAGACGAATCCATGGACACCTCAGTCTCCTGGGAAAATCCTTCCAGTGTCTTGCCCAAGGTGCTCAGAGGCGTGGATGGTTCATCCAGATGGAGATGATCGTGGGCCCAACGGGCCAGGCGCGTCAGTGTGCCGCTCTCGGCGCTGAGTTGCCTGATGCCCTCCGCTGCCACCGGCAGGCTGCGAAACTGCCGGAGGCGCAGGCTGGCCAGGAAGTCGCGCCAGGCTTGGTGATAATCGTCCAGATAGCGTTGGCGCAGATCATGGGTCAGGGCCTTGGCGATTTCCGTGTCCACGGGGCGCTGCACTGAGTCAGCCGTGACTTCCTGGGTCACCCAGTCGCCACGCAAGGCCTGTTCCACCAGCTCATCGATGGTGGGGAGTGCAAACCGTTGCCAGGCCTCGGCGGTATAAAGTTCCGGCAGGGGGTGATCAGCGGTGATCAGTCGTGCGCCCTCGGGACCCAGGATGTCGTCAAGGGAAAAGGTGCCCAATTGCCGCGCGGCCCGGGATTGCAGTCGGGCATACATGGCCCGAGGCGAGGCCTCTGTCTGAAGTTGGCCACGCACCTGGGCTACCAGGTCTGCGTGGACGTTTGAAACGGGTGTCAGGTCATGGCTGAGCCAGCGCTGCCAGAGTGCTTCGAGGGTCCGCGCGTCCGGTTGATCCGGATGGCCACGGGCCGGCGGGAGATCCCTGACCAGGGTGGCCAATCCCTGGGAGAGGATGTGCGCATCCCGATGGGCCGGCTGATGGATCATCAGGTACAGCCTGAGATCTTCATAGTGGGCGGGGCGTTCGAGTTCCCGTTGCATTGGATCCAGGGAGGCCCACTGCTGGGCACGTTCCCGGATCCGCGCCTCCAGCGCAGTGACGGCATCAGGCAGGATCACCGCGTTCATCACCTGGGCGAGGCCCTTATCCAGGGCCATGGCCTGGTTTCCGGGCCACCAGGGAAGGGGATGAAAGGGCAACGGTGCATGCCCATGGGGCGATTCCAGGTATTGGCTGTGAGCATGCAGGGCCACAAGGCTGGCAAGAATGGCAGGATCCCGGTCCCGAGCCGCGTCGTTCAGGTCCTGGATCAGGCTGACACTGGACTGCATGAGATCCGCCTGAGTGCGCTTGGCCGAGTGCGGGAGGGCCAGGGAAGCCATCAGCAAGAGCGCACTGAGGATGAGCATGAGGTTCTGCAGTACCACTCCGCGAAGGGCCCGGCGGTGTGTTGCACGGGGCGGCACCGGGTCATCGAGAATGCGCTCCAGGGGTAGACCCGTCCTGTCCTTGTCTCCCGGGCTTTCGGTCCGCGAGGTACCACTCAGATGCACCGCCACGATGGGCGGGATTTCCTGGCCAGGATCGGGACGGCACAGGCGTGTCAGTACATCCCGCAGACACCCGGCAGCCCGCTCCATGCGATGGGAAAAGGCGAGGATTTCGCCCGCTCGACTCGCATCCCGACCCAGATCCAATGCCTTCAGTCGATTCCGGTCCAGATCCTCAAGAAGGCCTTCCAAGGCCTCATCCAGCTGTGGCAACGTGTCCTGCCGAGGCTCCAGCGCAAAACCCCAGATCCCGTCATCTTCGTCTGCCAGGATGGGCGCCAGCCATGTAAACCCGGGCATCTGGTCCATGTGCGTGAGCACCACATGCACCGGTGGCAACTGACCCAGGGTGCCGCAAAGTTCCTGGAGTTGGCGGCGCAGGGTGCCTACCCGTGCGTCTCGCTGTGGGGGTTCCAACGCCAGCAGTGCTGGCAGGCTCAGGGTCATGATCACGCCCCGGAGGGGGTAGCGGGATCGTTGCCGCCGCAAATGGCCCAGCAAACGTCGCCAAAGAGCCTGACGATCGGCTGCCTCCATGATGTGTCCTCGTGTTTCCACCCATACAGCGCTCTGCAGCAGGCGGATATTCACCGCCGCCTGAGGGGGTATCTGCTGGGAGGCGGGCGGATTCTGCCCGGTTATCGATCCCTCACCCATACTGTGGGCATGGGCGGTCAGGAGTCGGGTCTTGCCACTGCCGAGCGGTCCCATGAGTAGATACCATGGTGCGGCTTGTCGGGGGCGAAGACTGAATCGACCGCGGGGTGTGGAATCCAGGCGTTTCCCGATCGACTTGAGCGCCGCGTCCAGATCCCGGGATTCTTCATCACCGTGATCCGGGGTATTTGGGGTGTCGCTGACCAGCCCACTGTCACGGTGGATACGGGCACGCCACCACACCAGTAAACCCAGGCCCGAGATGATGGCCATGACCCATGGCAACCATATGGGCACCCGGTTCAGCGCCAGGCGAATGTCTGGCCAGAACAGGATCACCAACCCAAGGGCCATGACAAGTCCTGTCGCTGGTCCGGCAAGGCGCATTAAAGGATTTCGCAAGCGGGCGAACAGATGAATCATGGTTGCACCCATTCATCAGGCTGAACCAATGGGATCCGTGAGAGGTTCTCTGTGTGGCTTTCCAGCCTGACGCCCAGGTCTTGGGCCAGGGTGTGCAATTGCCAGCCATGGAAGAACATGACCACCGGAATCAGGGCCAGCAGGGTCAGGCTGATGCCGCGAACCGAAGGCTGAACAGGCCATGCGCGTTTCCTTGACCGCGCATCGACCGATGATGCAGCGGCCGAGGGTTGCGCCTCCGATTCCCGCAGTTGTCGCACCTGCTCGCGTAGATCGCTCTTCAGGGACTCAAGACGTTCCGGCCCACGCACACGATAGACGCCCTCCAGGCCAAGATGCAGACAGCACAGATAGAGTTCCAGCAAATCAAGATGATCGCCGGGGTGTTGGCGAAGTGCTGCCAGATGCTCGAAGAATCCCTCGCCGCCGCGGTACTCACCGAACAGGAAGACCTGCAGAGGTTCGCTGGTCCAATGCTCCGCCAGGATGTCGGTGCGTGACATGATGCGCTCATCCACCAGCACGGCCAGGGCATAACGGGCGTCTTGCACACCCTTGCCCGGAAGCCCTCGCGCCTGGGCTCTCAGGGTGAATTGCTGCAGATCCTCAAGGATCCTATGGCGCCAGGGGGGGCCATCCGGTGGGTTCTCATCGGCCCCGTCCAGGTGTGCAAGGGTTTCCAGCAGTGGGCCCGCGCAATCGAGGTAGAGATTGCTCATGGCGCCTCCCGGTCTCCCACCATGAGTTCCAGGTGCAAGTGGCGCAGCCCAGCGGGCAGGAAGATGCCCAGGCTGTCGCTTTCCAGGAGTGCCTGCCAGGATTCTCCATGCGGTTCCAGACGAAAGCACTCTCGACCCCGCGGTACAGGAAGATCCGCCGGGGGGTTGGGCAGATGGCAAAGGGAGACCCCCGGCAGGGCGGTGCGGATCAGCAGATCCAGTTGATCGGCGCTGGCGACCTTGGCCTGGCGGGGGAAATCACTGATCCAGTCAGTATCGTCCGTCTCGGCACGGGCAATGATGTACAACAGTTGCGACGCGGTGAAGCTGCGCGACAGACCCCGTGCCTGGAAGCGCCCCTCGGAAAGCTGCTCCAGGGCAGGGGGCCGCGTGTGCAAGGCATGGTAATGATTGATCACTTCCCCCAGGCACGCATCAAGCGCCCGAAAACCTGGACCTGGATCCTCGTGTTGATAGGTGGGGATGCGCCAATTCAGTGTGTCGTCGGGCACAATTGGCTGGAGTTCCGCGCAGGTCTCGGCGAGGGCCAGGTGAAGCCGTTCGGGATGGATGGATTCCATGGCCCGCAGGTGATCCAGATGGATTAAAAGTCGCTGCAGACAGGCGCTGAGGGCATGAATGAGATAGCGATCAGCAGGCCTGCATACCGCCCTCTCCTCGGCCAACTCCCGCAACTGGAACCGAATGCGCTCTGCCAGCTGCCCAATGAAACGCTGTAGCGCGGGAGAGGCCTCAAGGCTGAGCAGGGGGGGGATGAAATCGTCGTCGATCTGGAAGCCACCCCCCGTGCGCGGTTTGAGTCGGGCCACAGGGAGGCGGACCAAATCGGGGTCGGCGGGGGTCTCGGTGCCCAGCACCAGGTTCAGCTGTCCGAGGGCTACTTCCTGCCGACGCTGGGTGTCGTGCTCGTCGCCCAATTCCTTATAGTCCACCCGCCAGGCACCACGGCGATGCCCGGCGGACTCATACCCCGTCATGCCCAGGGCCTGGCGTGCACGTGTGAGCAGGAGGTGAACGATGACCGGCTCCTTGGCGCGATCGGGGAGTTCGCAGGCCAGGGGGTCATCATCAAAGGGATCCACCGTGACCAGACGGCCATCCGGAAGAATGGCCTCCAGTTCCAGGACGCGGCACGTGCCCATGCCGGGGGCATCGGGATCCAAACGCAGTCGATGTACCCCCCAGCCCCGTGGGTGGGTGATGCGGAAACGCTCGATCAAGGCCTGTTCGTGATAACGATCCCAGGCTTGAAAATGCTGCTGACCGAGGAGGATGCCCTCGCTCCAGATGACCTTGCGGATGGCTGCCATGTCCCTGCCCTTCCCTGGCGGGTGTGAGGAGTTATTCCTGAATGTTCAGCTGATTGCCGCGCAGGCTCACGGTCAGACGCTGATCCATGCGTTTGCCGACGTAGCCGTTGGGCAGGGGTTTGATATCCCGCCAGGCGGGGTCCGAGGGTTCCCGGAAGATGGCCACGGCGCCCAGGTAGACCGCGTCCGGGTGGCGCTGCAACTCCAGATCCGCCTGCTGGGCCGGGTTCAGGATCAATTCCTTTCGGGTCAGGGCTGTGTGACCCAGGGTCTGGAGGTCGTGAAGCCACAGGTCTCTGAAATCAGCATCCTCGAAGGCCTTGAGGTCGCTGAGTTGATAGACCCTGACCACCACGGGCAGGGGCTGCCCTTCGTCACTGAGATTGAGATTGGCGGTGGAATGCAGATCAACCCGCAGTTGCGGGCTGCTACAGCCGCCGAGCAGGATGAGGAGGCACAGCCAGGGCCACAGGGGCGGACGGTAACGGGGGGATTGCGGGAATCGGGGTTGACGGCATGGGGCGTCATGGCACCCGCTGACAGGCTGATTCATGTGGCCACTCCTTGGCTGGGCTGAAGACCCTTGTGTTCAAGCAATCCCTGGCACCCCCGCAGGGATGCGCTGACCTGAATTAATCCACATTTCAAAACCAAAGTCAACGCCGCAGGCCAGCAGCGCGTGAACATTTCCGGGACTTGCCATGGCACAGTCCCATGCGGCCGGGATTTCCCCAGGATCATTGATCCTGCCGTTGGCGAGGTCGTGACCCGGATATCTTGCCCATGGATGATAAATCCTGACTCATTTATTTGGTTAAAAAGGTCATAGAAACAGCCAGTTGCATGGATTGATCAAAATTTGATCAATCCATGCAAGGGGGGCGATCACATGGGCTCTCGCGAGAGTTTCCGACATTTTACCCACACAGTTATCCACAGGTTCTGTGGATCATGGGAAGCGCTGAATCAGCGCCGTCGGGGCGGCGCGGTGAGGGGGTCCTCGGGCCAGGCGTGCTTGGGGTAGCGTCCCTTCAGATCCTTTTTCACCTCGGGATAGGTGCGTTCCCAGAATCCGGCCAGATCCTGAGTGATCTGCACCGGGCGCTGCGCCGGTGACAACACATGCACCATGACGGGCACCCGCCCCTGGGCCAGGCATGGGGTTTCGGTGAGGCCAAACAATAACTGCAGACGCGCAGCCAGCACCGGCACCTCCCCTTGGCTGTAATCCAGTCGCACGCGGGCCCCGCCCGGGAGGGGCCAGTGAGTGGGGGCCAGGTGCTCCAGGTCCCGGGGCAAGGGCCATTCCAGACGGGACATCAGGATGGCATGCAGATCCAGGCGGGTCAGATGCGACAGGCGGGTCATCCCGGTCACCCAGGGACCCAGCCAGTGATCCAACGCCTGGAGCAATGTCTCCCGGGAGAGATCCGGCCAGGGATCGCCCAGGTTGCGATGCAGGAAGCTGACACGCTCGCACAGGGATTCGGCCTGAGGCGTCCAGGGCAGGCTGTTCAGGCCGGCCTGGCGAATCCCCTGGAGCAGCGCGGCGCGGATAGCCTCCGGATCGGGATGATCCACGGCCGCCACGCTCATGGGCAGGCTGCCCAGCATTCGGGCCCTTTGTGCCGAGACCGCGCCGGCCCTGGCATCCCAGATGATCTGCTCGCTGAGCGTGAAACGCTCTGCCATATGCTGCTCCAGATCTTCCCGGGCGAGACGGGCCGCCAGAAAGACACGGGCCTCCCGTTCCCCGGCATCCAGGCTGGGGACCACGATCCACTCCTGTCCCCCCAGGGATTCCTGGCCCGGCAGGGCAGCGCCCCTGCCACCGCTCAGGCGGTATCGGCTTTGAGCGCCGTCGCGGCGAAGTCCGATACGATCCGGATAGGCCATGGCCAACAGCAGACCCACGGGCTCCAGGGGCTCCGGGCCGGACAAGGGGAGGATCTTCGCGCTGGCCAGGCGGGCGGCCAGGCGTCGTGATTGCTCCCGCACCCGGTGGCGCACCCCCTTGTTGACACGATGTCCGGGAATCTCGTGGCCCTCCAGGGCTTCAAGACGCAGATGAATATCCACCTGCGCCGGGCCATCCAGTCCCATGAGCAGGTCTGGTTCTTCCAGCAGGGCGGCCAACTGGCAGGCCACGGTCGTCAAACCCAGGCGTTGGCCGGAGAGCAGCAGATGAGCCAGACGGGGGTGCACGCCCAGGGTCGCCATGCGGCGGCCCTGTTCGGTGGGTCGATGTGCCTCATCCAGGGCACCCAGGGCCTGCAGCAGCGAGCGGGCCTGGGACAATGCCCCGATAGGGGGCGCATCCAGCCAGGCCAGTTCCTGGGGATCGGCGCCCCAGCACGCCAGTTCCAGAGCCAGGGGCGCCAGATCCGCCTCCAGGATCTCCGGGACACGCTGGGTCGGCATGGCCTGTTCTTCGCTTTGGGTCCAAAGCCGCAGGCTGACCCCGGGTTCCAGGCGCCCTGCCCGTCCGGTACGCTGGGTGGCAGAGGCGCGGCTGATGCGCTGGGTCTCCAGACGGGTCATGCCGGAGGCCGGATTGAAGCGGGGTTTCCGGGCCAGGCCGCTGTCCACCACCACACGCACGCCCTCGATGGTCAGGCTGGTCTCGGCCACATCGGTGGTCAGAACCACCTTGCGCTCCCCAGGCAACGCGGGGGCCACGGCCTGCTGCTGAGCCTCCACCGGGAGGCGGCCGTACAGGGGCAGGATCCTCACCCCGGCGGGCAGATCCCTGCCCTCCAGTCCCTGGGCCACGCGCTGGATCTCCCGCTGACCGGGCAGGAAGGCCAGCACACTGCCCTGCTCTTCCTGTAACACCCGGTGCAGGGTGTTCACCATCAGGGGCTCCATGTCCGGGCGGGATGAGCGGCTGGGCGGAAGGTGCCGGATATCCACAGGATAGCTGCGCCCTTCGCTGGTGATGACGGGGGCATCTCCCATGATGCGTGCCACGGGTTCGGCGTCCAGGGTGGCCGACATCACCAGCAGACGCAGATCCTCACGCAGCAGCTCCCGGGCCTGCAGGCACAGGGCCAGCCCCAGATCGGAGATCAGGCTGCGCTCGTGGAATTCATCGAAGATCAGCCCATCCACGCCCTCCAGGCCGGGATCCTGCTGCAGGCGCCTTGTGAGAATCCCCTCTGTGATCACCTGGACCTGGGTATCGGGCCCCATCTTGCGTTCCAGGCGGGTCTGGTAACCCACGGTCCGCCCCACCGGCTCACCCAGTTGCGATGCCATGAAGACGGCGGCACCCCGAGCGGCAAGTCGGCGCGGCTGGAGCATGAGGATGCGCCCCCGGCACCAGGGCGCAGTCAGCAGGGCCAGGGGCACGCGGGTGGTCTTGCCGGCCCCCGGCGGGGCCTGAAGCACGGCGACGCCGGCCGCGTCCAGGGCCTGGAGCAGCGACGGCAGGGCCGAGTCAACGGGTTGAGCCGCTCCGGGCAGGGTCAGAGCCGCCACTATTTTCGATGCAGAATGTGAAATTTTCTTTTTTATCAAGTAGGTAATGACTTTCCGGTTGGCTCCTATACCGTCCAAGCTTACACTACGTCCCAGTAAATTTTGTTCCGAGCAGCAGTCATGGCCACCACCTACGCCAGAATCAATCCAGATATCCTTACCTGGGCCCGGGAGCGGGCACAGCTTAGTGTGTCTGCTCTGGCATCCAAACTGGGGGTTCCGGACGATAAGCTTGGCGCTTGGGAGCGAGCGGAGAAACCGCCAACCTTCAAGCAGGCTCAAGCCTTTGCCGCTAAGACTCACATTCCGTTTGGCTATCTCTATCTGAAGCAGCCGCCGGAAGAGACGTTACCCTTACCAGATCTTCGGACGGTCGGCGGGCGTCACCCTGACCAGCCTTCTTCCGAGCTTATCGAAATGGCTCAGATCGTTCTGCGACGGCAGGAATGGTACGCGGAGTATCTCCGAGACCAAGGCGTGGAGCGCAACCCATACGTTGGTCGGTTCACTGCTCGTTCCAATATCCTAGATGTGGTCCAGGACATGCGACAGGTACTCGGTATACCAGCTCATCCCGAGCGGGGTGACTGGGAAGATTACTGGCGCCTACTCATCCGCAAGATCGAAGAGGCGGGTGTCCTGGTCATGCGGCAGGGATTCATCCGTCATCACTCTCGCCCGCTATCTGTTCAAGAATTTCGCGGCTTTGCCATTTCCGATCCTCTGGCACCGGTGATTTTCATCAACCAAGCCGACGCCCCTGCTGCGCGCTTGTTTACGTTAATCCATGAACTGGCGCATATCTGGATTGGTAAGAGTGGGGTTTCTGACGCAAGTCCCGATACTCACCAAAGGGGAGAGATTTTCTGTAACGCTGTAGCAGCGGAGTTTTTGGTTCCGGAGGCGGAATTTGATGCCCACTGGCAAGACACAGAAGATTGGAAAGAAAACCTGCCGGTTCTGGAAGCCCATTTCCGCGTCAGTACATGGGTAATCGCAAGGCGGGCACTTACACTCGGGAAAATCTCTCGGGATAAGTACCGGAATTATGTCGACGATCTTCAGGAACGTTACCGGAACCGTGAAAGAACTCAAGGTGGCCCTACGTTCTACAGAACTCAAAGAGGGCAGATCAGCGAAACGTTCTCTAGGGCTCTAGTCAGCGAAGCGCTCAGTGGACGCGTCCTTCTTCGGGATGCGGGTAGCTTACTGAATATGAAGCCTCACAAAATAACCAACTACGCCAAAGAATTAGGGATCTGATGTATTTGCTGGACGCCAACACCTATATTCAGGCGAAGAATTTGCACTACCAGATGTCGTTCTGTCCGGCGTACTGGGCGTGGCTCGACCAACAGTACGCGATTTCAGCGCTGGCGAGCATCCGCACCGTCTATGATGAATTGTCTGATGGAGATGACGAGCTTTCAGATTGGGTGAAGGACAGGAAGGACCAGTTCATCCCGGTTTCAGATGACGATATTCAGCAAAAGTTTGCAGAAATAGCTCAGCATGTAGCCGAGTTGGACGGAAAAAAGCAAGAATTTGTAGCGGAGTTCCTCAGCAAAGCAGACCCGTGGCTTATAGCAACTGCGGCTGCTATCGACGGTACAGTCGTTACTCACGAAATACCTGTTCCCCAAAACAGTACCAAGGTCAAAATTCCAAATATCTGCGACGTCTTCGGTGTACCCTACATCACCACATTCCAACTTTTGAACCAGTTAGAAGCTCAATTTGTCCTAGGGTAGCAAAGTGCCAGACACCCTGAACTCTGCCTCCGGCTCTCCAGTTTGACCTATCATCAGATTCCGGCCTCAAGGCCTCATTCCTGACCAGAGAATTCTCCAGATTCTCCCCTGGGACCGCTTCCCCGTTTTGGAATCAATAGCAGCCATTGCCTTCAGCTATAAAGCGCTTGATCAGCTGTCCTGAAGTGATTTCCACTTGCCTTCATGGTCTGGTTCTCGAACGTCAATAATGATTTTCATGAGTGTCCCCCGAAAGTACCCCCGAGGATCTTGGTTCGGGGGACTCTCGGGATAAATCATCACGACTTCACTTCCCGATGCAGAAAGAGGAAAAGATCTGCCCCAGCAGGTCATCGGAGGTCACCTTGCCGGTGATTTCCCCCAGCGTGTCCTGGGCCAGGCGCAGTTCTTCGGCCATCAACTCGGGAGCCTGCGTGGTGTGGAAGTGCTGGCGTGCTTCGTGAACATGTTGGCGGGTGCGGTGCAAGGCATCCAGGTGGCGACGACGAGCGGTGAACAGGCTCTCCGGATCGCCATCGTAATGCAGATGCTGCTTGAGCAGTTCCCTTAACGTGCTGATGCCCTCCCCGGTTCGCGCGGAGAGATACAAGCTGTCGCTGCAGTCGGCCGGCACATGATCCAGGCGGTCCAGCTTGTTGTAGACCGTGATCACCCTCAGGTGATCTGGTAGACGCTGACGGATATCCGCCTCGGCCTCTCCCTCCCCCAGGGTGGCATCCACCACCAGCAGCACCAGGTCGGCCTTCTCGATCTCGGCCCAGGCCCGTCGGATACCCTCCTGTTCAACCGGATCGCTGGATTCACGCAGTCCGGCCGTATCCACCAGGTGCAGGGGGAGTCCATCGAGGCTGACATGCTCCTTGAGCACGTCACGGGTGGTGCCCGGGATGGCAGTGACAATCGCCGCCTCACGGTCCACCAGGCGGTTAAGAAGGCTGGACTTTCCCGCATTGGGACGGCCAGCGATCACCAGGTGAGCACCTTCACGGAGCAGGTTTCCCTGACGCGCCCCTTCCTGAAGGGTGTCCAGACGCGTGCTCAGCGCCTCCAGACGTCGATGGATACCCTCGTCCTCGAGCAGGTCCAGTTCCTCGTCGGGGAAATCCATGGCCGCCTCCACATACACTCTCAACTCGGTCAAGGCAGTGAGCAGGTCCTCCACGCAACGGGAGAACCCGCCTTCCAGGGAACGGCGGGCACTGCGGGCGGCAGCGGCGGAGCCGGCATCGATGAGATCGACCACGGCTTCGGCCTGGGTCAGGTCCAGGCGGTCATTGAGAAAGGCACGCTCGGTAAACTCGCCTGGCCGGGCCAGTCGACAACCCCGGTCGACGCAGGCCGCCAGGATCAGATCCATGATGACCGGACCCCCATGGCCTTGCAGTTCCAGCACATCCTCCCCCGTGTACGAATGGGGTCCTGCAAAGAAGAGTGCCAGACCGGTGTCGATGGCCTGTCCCGAGGCATCCAGAAAGTCTGACAGCAGGGCCCGACGCGGTGCTGGAACGCGCCCCAGGCAACCTTGGGCCACGTCCCGGGCCAGAGGACCGGAGATGCGCACGATACCCACCCCACCGCGTCCCGGCGGGGTGGCGATGGCCGCGATGGTATCGGCGTCGACCGCGATCACCGTGGATTACTTACGGGACTTACCACCCCGCGGGCGCTTCCGGCGCGAACCCTTGGCCGCGCCCCCCTTATTCTGTGCAGACTTGCTGGCAGGGGTTTTGGACGGCGTCGACTGTGGTTCGTCGGATGTCTGATTGGCCTGGGCGGACTCAGGTTCCGAGGTCGAATCCATACGGGTATCGGCAGAGGCTTCAGTCTCGGCCGGGCCTTGGCCGGGTTCATCAGCGGTTGCGCTGTCCGCATCGTCAGCGTTGTCGTCGGCATCCTGCTTGCGACGGGAGGCTTTGGGCGGACTGCCGCCGGGCTTGGCAGCCTCTGCCGCAATCTTGCGGGTGATGTAGTACTGCTGACCAATGGACAGGAGGTTGTTCGTCAGCCAGTACAGCACCAGGCCTGCCGGGAAGAAGGCAAAGAACACGGTAAAGATGATGGGCAGGGCCATCATGATCTTCTGCTGTACCGGATCCATGGGTGCCGGGTTCAGCTTGTACTGGGCGAGCATGCTGGCGCCCATGAGCAGGGGCAACACAAAGTAAGGATCCCGCACCGACAGATCCTGAATCCATAGGATCCACGGGGCCTGTCGTAGTTCGACACTCTCCAGGAGCACCCAGTACAGGGCGATGAAGACCGGGATCTGCACCAGGATCGGCAGACAGCCGCCAAGGGGATTGATCTTCTCCTTCTTGTACAACTCCATCAGCGCCTGATTCATGCGCTGCTTGTCATCCCCGAAACGCTCCTTGAGCGCCATCATCTTGGGCTGCACCGCACGCATCTTGGCCATGGAGCGATAGCTGGTGGCCGAGAGCTTGTAGAAGGCCAGCTTGATCATCAGGGTCAGGATGAGGATGGCCCAACCCCAGTTGCCTACAAAGTCATGAATGACGCGAAGCAACCAGAAAAGAGGTTTGGACAGGACCGTGAAAATGCCGTAGTCGGCGGTGAGTTCCAGGCCTTCGCGGATGTCCGACAAGGGACCCTGGAGCTTGGGGCCAATCCAGATCCGGGCATTCAATTCATCCTGAGCACCGGCCTCGATGGTCACGGGCTCGGAGCGCAGGCCGATGATGTACTCGGGCTGACCGCCTGAGGTCACCTCGCGGGCGTAAAGCAGATTCTCCTCGTCATCAAGGGGTACCCAGGTACTGAGGAAGTAATGCTCAATGACCGCAATCCAGCCTTCGGTGATATTGCGTTCGTTCACTTTTTCAGTGAGGTCTTCGAAGGCTTCCTTCTCGTAGCGCTCATCGTAGTAGGCGGCACCGGTGAAGGTGTAGAGGAACCAGGACTCGCGATCGGGTGTGGGGCCGTGGCGGAGTTGGCGATACTGCCGACCGGTCCAGGCCTGGTCACTGGCATTCTCCACCTGATGACTGACATCCACCAGGAAGTCGCCACGACGGAAGGTATAGGTCTTGGTGACCCGGATCCCTTCTTCGTTCTCCCAGGTGAGTGGTACGCGGAGCTCATCCTGACCGTCTTCAAGCTGATATTCGGTCTTTTCCGCCTGGAAGATGGCGTGATGGGACGGTGCCCGATCCGAGTGATCCACATTGGGCACACGGTCGTGAATCAGACCCGACTGAGCCACGTAGTCGCGGGCGCCCTCGTCCAGCAGTCGAACCGGATTATCCGGTTCCTGAAGGCTCACGGGATAGCTCGGTAGCTCCGCGCGGACCAGATCGCCACCCCGGGTGTCGATGAGGACATCCAGGGTATCGGTGGTCACCCGAACCTGCTGACGCTCGATGCCATCGACGTCACCGGCCTCCATGGGGGCATCTCGAGCTTCCGAATCGGGAGCCGCCGGCATGTCATCACGGGACTCGCCGGCTTCCTGATGCGTGGCATCGGAACGCTCGGGAGAAAATTCGGGCTGGGGACCGAAGTCCACGCGCCAGGCCTGCCAGATGAGGAACAGCAGGAAAACGAGGGTCAGATAGAGTATTGGACGGAGGTTATCCATGATTTCGCGGGGGTCGATGATGGCCGTGAGCGGGGTCCGGAACGGGATCATACCCGCCCTCGCACCAAGGGTGGCAGCGGCCGAGCCGCTTGATCGTCAGCCAGGAGCCATACAGGGCACCATGGCGTTCGATGGCTTCAATCCCATAGCAGGAACAGGTGGGCAGAAAACGGCAGTGTTGCCCGACGAACGGACTGAGCGTGTACCGGTAGACCTGGATCAGGAAGACGAGGATCTTTCGCATTGGATACTCATCCGTTGCCAGAGTCGGTCCAGGGCTTCACGCAGTTGTTCGTTGCTGTAGCGTTCGGCCCGGGGTTTGCAAAGGACCACGATATCGATGGCCCCCAGGGAATCCCGATGATGTCGAAACGATTCCCGGATCAGGCGTTTGATCCGGTTGCGTTGCGTGGCGAGCCGCACGTTGCGTTTCGCCACGGCCATGCCCAGTCGCGCGTTGTGCGGCGCGTCCGTGGGATGATGGCGCCAAAGTCCGGTAAAAGGCGCTTCAGAGATCCGACGTGCGCCCGCGAAAACCTGTTGGTAATCGCTGGCGCGGGTCAGCCTGGCGGCGCGGGGGAATCCCCTGTCTGCGGGCCTGCCGGCTGGCCGGGCCAAGTGATCAGGGGCAGAGACGGGCGCGACCCTTGGCGCGGCGCGCAGCCAGCACTTTGCGGCCGCCACGGGTCGCCATGCGGGCACGGAAACCGTGGGTGCGCTTGCGATGCAGATTACTGGGCTGGAATGTTCTTTTCATGATGGCGGACCCGATAGATTCTAATGAGTGAGTGGACGGAACACCCCATCCAAGGCGCGTAAAAGTACCCGCGATTACTGTGGGTGTCAATGTTCGCGGGGCATACGGCTTGACCAGGATGTGGAAAAAGGTGTGGATAACTCTTCGGCTGCCGGAGTAGACTGGCGCGTTTATCCACCCAGCCCTGGAGAATTACCCTTGGTCGGCAGCTCCCTTTGGCAGCAATGCGTCACGCGCCTGGAGGGCGAACTCTCCGAACAACAGCTCAACACCTGGATACGTCCGCTGCATGCAGTGGAGGAACCGGAAGTCCTGCGGTTGCTCGCGCCCAATCGATTCGTGCTGGACTGGGTGAAAGACCACTTTTTCGAACGCATCGATCAGGTGGTGAACGACACCTCCGGTGAGCACTCGGTGCGGGTGCATCTGGAAGTGGGCAGCAGCCAGCGCCCTGCTCCGGCCAAGGCGCCTGCCCGAACCTCGAACGCCCCTGGCGGCGCCGGTCAGGGCCATAGCCCGCATGGGGCCCGTAATACAGCCATGCGGCAACCGCAGCAGGAAGCAGCGCCGCAACCGGCAGCCAGTTCCCCTCAGTTCACGAATAATCTGAATCCTAATTTCACCTTCGAGAATTTCGTCGAAGGCAAATCCAACCAATTGGCCCGGGCGGCGAGTCTTCAGGTGGCCGGCAACGTGGGCATGGCTTACAACCCGTTGTTCCTGTACGGAAGCACAGGACTTGGCAAAACCCACCTCATGCACGCCATCGGTAATGCCATTCTGGCGCATCGCCCCGGAGCCAAGGTGGTGTATCTCCACTCGGAGCGTTTCGTGGCCGACATGATCAAGGCCCTGCAACACAACTCCATTGACGAGTTCAAGCGCTACTACCGCTCGGTGGACGCCCTGCTGATCGACGATATCCAATTCTTCGCGGGCAAGGAACGCTCGCAGGAGGAGTTCTTCCACACCTTCAATGCCCTGCTGGAGAGCCAGCAACAGGTGATCCTGACCTGCGATCGGTATCCCAAGGAAGTGGATGGTCTGGAAGACCGCCTCAAATCCCGCTTCGGCTGGGGGCTGACCGTGGCCATCGAACCGGCGGAACTGGAGACACGGGTGGCTATCCTCAATCGCAAGGCCGAGGAGGCTGGGGTGGAATTGCCCAGTGAGGTGGCCTTCTTCGTGGCCAAACGGATCCGCTCCAACATCCGTGAGCTGGAGGGCGCGTTGCGCCGGGTGCTGGCCAATGCGCATTTCACCGGCAGCGCCATCACCCTGGAGTTTGCCAAGGAAGCCCTCCACGACCTGCTCGCCCTGCAGGACAAGCTGGTCACCATCGACAACATCCAGAAGACGGTGGCCGAGTACTTCAAGATCCGCGTATCGGATCTGCATTCCAATCGGCGTAGCCGATCCATCACCCGCCCCAGACAGGTGGCCATGGCGCTCTCCAAGGAACTCACCAATCACAGCCTGCCAGAGATCGGCAAGGCCTTTGGGGGGCGTGACCACACCACGGTGCTGCACGCCTGTAGAAAGGTTCAGGAGCTGCGGGAATCAGACGCCCGTATTAATGAAGACTTCGTCAACCTGCTGAGAACGCTGACCAGTTGATCTGGCCAGCCGGACCGGAGACAGATGATCCGGTGTGGGCGGTGGGCAGGACTGTTGATAACCTGTGGGGCGGCATGGGGCAAAATCGGCTTCCTGAGTTATCCACATTCCCTCAACAGTTTGTGCGTGGCTTATCCGGTTGGCTGCGCACAGTCCCGAGGCCGTGCAAGTTCATGAAAAATATGGGTAACCAGAACGTTATCCAGACCAATACCGGTTGCTAATTATTATTACTAAAGTAAGTCTTTAAAAAGATCATTATTAAAGGGTCTCCCTGATGAAATTCAGCATAGAGCGCGAACGCCTGCTCAAACCCCTACAGCAAGTCGTCGGCGCCGTGGAAAAACGGCAGACCATGCCGATACTGAGCAACGTGCTTATCCGGGCGGAGACCTCCCGACTGGAACTGGTAGCCACCGACCTGGAAGTGGAATGGGTGGCCGACATGGAGCACTCGGTGGCCAGCCCGGGTGTGGTGACCGTGCCCGCACGAAAGCTGCTCGATATCTGCAAGGCATTGCCGGAGGGAGCAACCGTCGGGTTGCATCACGAGGGAGACCGGTTGCTGGTGAGTTCCGGACGCTCCCGCTTCACCTTGAGCACCCTGCCCGCCGATGACTATCCCTCCCTGGAAGAGATGCGTGCCAACCTCTCTCTGGAGGTCACGCAACGGGAATTATTGGATCTCATCGAACGCACCTCCTTCGCCATGGCGGTGCAGGATGTCCGGTACTATCTCAATGGACTGATGTTTGAGGTGGAACCCGGAACGGTTCGCACGGTGGCTACCGACGGGCATCGGTTGTCCCTGTGCGCCATTGAGTCGATCGTGGAGACTCAGGAGGGTCTGCAGTTGATCCTGCCGCGCAAGGGGGTGATGGAATTGAGTCGCTTGCTTGAGCGGGTGGATGACACGGTTCGCCTTGAGTTGGGGGCCAGCCATCTGCGAGCGGTATTTTCCGGGTTGCAGTTCACCTCCAAGCTGATTGATGGGCGCTTCCCGGATTACAAACGGGTGGTACCCGAAGATGATGGGCATGTGCTCAAGGTCGACCGGGAACTCCTCAAACAGGCATTGGGGCGCACTGCCATCCTCTCCAATGACAAAGTGCGTGGGGTGCGCATGGAATTGGGGGAGAACCTTCTCAAGCTGCAGTCACATAATCCGGAGCAAGAGGAGGCCGAAGAGGAACTGGAAGTGGAGTATGCGGGGCCCGCCATGGAAATTGGCTTCAATAGCACCTACCTGCTGGATGTGGTGACTCACCTGGAAGGCGAGATCATGGAGATCAAGTTCCGCATGTCCGGGGCCTCCATCGTCATCCGTGACCAGGTGATGCCCCGCGCCATTTACGTGGTCATGCCCATCCGTCTTTGAGGATGAGTCTCTCCCGGCTCGAAATCTTCAACCTACGCATCTTTGCAAGGGCCCGGCTCGATCCCGTGCCGGGCCTGAATCTCATCATTGGCCCCAATGCCTCCGGTAAGACAAGTCTGTTGGAGGGCATTCACGTGCTCGCCACAGGACGATCGTTTCGGACGACGCGCATTGAACACGTGGTCCATCGGGGTAGCCGGGAACTGATGGTCACCGGTCAGGTGACCTACCCTCACTCGGAAAAGATCCGTATGGGAATCCGCAAGGGGGCCTCGGGAACGCGTGGGCGACTGGCCGGGCGCACGGTTCGCTCCCAGTCGGAGTTGGCGCGGGTATTGCCGTTGCAGGTGATCCATCCGGACAGTCACGAGCTTCTGTCCGGCCCCCCCGCGGAGCGACGATCCTTTCTGGATTGGGGGCTGTTCCACGAAAAACCGGAATACATGAAAATTCTGCAGGGTTACCGTCGGGCCTTGAATCAGCGTAACGAGGCACTGAGACGAGATCTTCCGAACAGCGTTTTGAGGGGCTGGGAGCGGGAACTGGCGGAACGCGGAGAATCTCTGGATAACTATCGCCGTGGATACCTGGAACGCCTTTGGCCGGTGTTTGTGGGACTGCGGTGGCAGTTGCCCGACGTGGAGGGGATGACTTGGGAGTATCGCCGTGGTTGGAAAGAGGGAGTGAATTTGGGTGAGGCGCTGGCGTCTGCCCGGGATCGGGAGCGTTCGCTGGGATATACCCTGATGGGGCCACACCGGGCGGAACTGGTCCTGAGACGGGATGGGGTCTCGTTGGCCATGCAGGCATCCCGAGGTCAACAAAAGACGGCGGTGCTGTTATTGAGGTTGTCACAGGTGGCAGTCCATCGGCAGGTCACCGGGCGATCCGCGGTGGTGATGGTGGATGATCTGCCTTCAGAGCTTGATGCAGAGCGGCGGGAGGCTGCTCTGGACTTTCTGAGTGGGCTGGAATGTCAGGTGTTTGTCAGCGCCATCGAGGCAAAGCAGGTGCAGGGACTGGGGAACTGGTCAAGTCAGCGAATGTTCCACGTGGAACATGGCTCGGTCAGGGAGGCCTGACCCGAAAACGGCGCGATGTTCCACGTGGAACATCGTGGCCATCCTACCCTCCAACCCGGGGTGAAGCCCATCGAAGTGTTATAATGCCTGCTTCATTTCAGTCCACCGCAGGCAAAGCATGACCGACCTCACGCCTCCCACCTACGACTCCTCCAACATCAAGGTCCTCAAGGGCCTGGACGCGGTCCGCAAGCGCCCGGGGATGTACATCGGTGACACGGATGACGGCACCGGTCTGCACCACATGGTCTTCGAGGTGGTGGATAATGCCATCGACGAGGCCTTGGCCGGGCACTGTCACCAAATCGTGGTCACCGTCCACAGTGATGGCTCGGTGAGCGTGAGTGACGATGGTCGCGGCATCCCTGTGGACATTCATCCAGAGGAAGGCCGATCCGCAGCCGAGGTCATCATGACCGTGCTCCATGCGGGCGGCAAGTTTGATGACAACTCATACAAGGTATCCGGGGGGCTGCACGGCGTGGGCGTGTCGGTAGTGAATGCCCTCTCCGAGGTTCTGGAAATGACCATCTACCGGGGTGGTCAGACTTTCCGACAGACCTACCACATGGGCGTCCCAGAAGCACCTCTCAAACCGGTGAGTGAGACTCAGAAAACAGGTACGCTGATCCGCTTCAAGCCCAGCCCCGAGGTCTTCGGTGATACCGAATTCCACTACGACATCCTCTCCCGTCGCCTGCGCGAGTTGTCATTCCTTAACTCGGGTGTGCGGATCGAGTTGGTGGATGAGCGAGATGAAGGCAAGCAGGACATCTTCGAATATCAGGGCGGGATCCGGGCCTTTGTCGAGCATTTGAACCGAAACAAGACCCCCTTGCACCCCAACGTGATCTACATGGACGCTGATCGTGACGGACTGGGTGTCGAGATCGCCCTGCAGTGGAATGACTCCTACCAGGAAAATATCTTCTGCTACACCAATAACATTCCTCAGCGCGATGGGGGGACCCATCTGGCGGGGTTCCGCTCTGCCCTTACCCGCACGCTGAATCAGTACATGGACACCGAGGGCCTGCTCAAGCGCCACAAGGTAAACCCCACGGGAGACGATGCCCGTGAGGGCCTCACTGCGGTCCTCTCCGTCAAGGTGCCCGACCCCAAGTTCTCCTCCCAGACGAAGGAGAAGCTGGTCTCATCGGAAGTGAAGGGTGTGGTGGAGTCGGTCATGGCCGACGCGGTGCACAACTTCCTCCTGGAGAGTCCTGCCGAGGCCAAGATCATCACCGGCAAGATCACCGATGCCGCCAGGGCGCGGGAAGCTGCCCGCAAGGCCCGGGACATGACCCGCCGCAAGGGCGCGCTGGATGTGGCTGGCTTGCCTGGCAAACTGGCTGACTGCCAGGAGAAGGACCCTGCCCTTTCCGAACTGTTCATCGTTGAGGGTGATTCCGCTGGCGGTTCTGCCAAGCAGGGTCGCGATCGTCGCACGCAGGCCATCCTGCCCCTCAAGGGGAAGATCCTCAATGTGGAGAAGGCCCGATTCGACAAGATGCTCTCCTCCGCCGAGGTGGGCACCCTGATCACCGCGCTGGGATGTGGAATTGGCAAGGATGAGTTCGATCCGGATAAGCTGCGCTACCATCGCATCATCATCATGACCGACGCCGATGTGGATGGCTCCCACATCCGTACACTGCTGCTCACCTTCTTCTACCGTCAGATGCCGGAACTGGTCGCGCGGGGGCATATCTACATCGCTCAGCCACCGCTTTACAAGATCAAAAGGGGCAAGCAGGAACTTTACGTCAAGGATGAACTGGAGATGACCAACCTGTTGCTGAATCAGGCCCTTGATGGCGCCAAACTGCTGGTGCACGAGAACGCCCCGCCGGTCAGCGGCGAGTCCCTGGAGGACCTGGCGCGACGTTACAACAGCGTCATGGCGGCAGTGCAGCGCCTCGGTCGACGTTATGACCGTCACCTGCTCGAGCGAATGGTGTTCTCTTCGCCCTTGTCCGATGAACAAAGAGCCCATCGCGACCAGCTTGAGGCCTGGTTCAATCATGTGATGGATGGCTTGCAATCGGATGCCGCTGGGGCCACCCAGTACCGGATGGAAATTCACGACGATGATCGGGGCGGCTACCAGGTGCACGTGGTGCGTCTGATGCATGGTGCCGAGATTCGGGATGTCTTTGGCGTCGACTTCTTCGAGTCGGCCGAATTTCGCCTGTTGCGCAGCCTGGCGGAACGCCTGGATGGTCTGCTGGATGAAGGGGCCAGCATCCAGCGAGGGGAACGGCGTCAACCCGTGAGCAGTTTCCGGCAGGTCATGGACTGGCTGATGGCCGAGGCTCGCCGGGGGCTGGCGGTACAGCGCTACAAGGGCTTGGGTGAGATGAATCCCGAACAACTTTGGGAGACCACCATGAACGCCGAGACCCGGCGCCTGCTGCAGGTTCAGGTCGAAGATGCCATCCGCGCCGACGAAGTCTTCACCACCTTGATGGGGGATCACGTGGAGCCGCGCCGGGAGTTCATCGAGGCCAACGCGCTCACCGCCTCCAATCTGGACATCTGATGGTCCCCTGCCCTCCCATGATCGAGGCGATCATGGGTGGAAAACAGCCGATCCGCAGGGCGACATCCCGCTGCGGCCTGGGGCACAATGGTCCCCAGGCGCTTCCACCATCCGACTGAGGTCAATGTCATGGATATCGGCGGTTATGTCATGTTGGGCATCTTCTTTCTGATCGCCCTGTATTCGGTGCTCATTTACAACAACCTCGTGAACCTCAAGCACGCGGTCTCCAAGTCCTGGTCCAACATCGAGGTGCTGCTCAAACAGCGCTACGACGAGTTGCCCAAGCTGGTGGAAGTCTGCCGCCAGTACATGACCTATGAAAAGGAGACCCTTGAGCGGGTCATGCGTGCCCGCTCAGCGGTGAATGCCGCACAGCAACAAGGTGACATGAAATCCCTGGGCGAGGCCGAAGATGGTCTGCGTATTGGTCTGGGCAACCTGTTTGCCGTGGCCGAGGCCTATCCGGACCTCAAGGCCGATGAAAGCTATCGCCATCTGCAGACCCGGATCAGCGGCCTGGAAAATGCCATCGCTGACCGACGCGAGTATTACAACGAGAGCGTGAACCGTAACAATGTGCGCATCGAGCAATTCCCGGACCTGGTGATTGCCCACCTGTTCCGCTTCGGTCCCTTTGATCTCCTGGAGTTCACCCGTCGCGAGACTCAGGACGTGGATGTGCGGGCCTTGTTCAACTGATCGCGGGCCTTCGCTCCAGTGCTGGATCCAGGCGAATTCTGGCTCCTGGCGACCTTGCTGGGTGCCACCCTGTGCCTCTCCCTGTTCGGGTTCATCCGTGGGGCCACCCGCAAGCGCCTGATCGCTGATACGCCCACCTCTCGCGTTCGTTCAGCCGCCCAGGGCTACGTGGAACTCATGGGTCAGGCCCGCCTCATGGAAGGCGCTCCCATCATTGCCCCACTGACCGGTACCCACTGCGCCTGGTATTCCTATCGGATCGATCGCCGCGACCGCAGCGGCTCCGGGCGCCAATCCCGTCAGCGCTGGACCTGTGTGGATCAGGGGACCAGCACCGATCTCTTCTATCTGGAGGATGAAACCGGTCAATGCGTGGTGGACCCGGAGGGGGCGCAGGTGGTCCACGTGCATCAGGACCGCTGGCATGGAGACTCACGTCGACCATTGGTGGGGCCCAAGGGCGGGGGGACCTTTCTGGGTGCCGGACGTTATCGCTATATCGAGAGTCGTTTGCATCTTGATGATGATCTCTACGCCATCGGTTATTTCCGCAGTCACGTCACCGGAGATGAAACCACGCTGAGCACCGAGGTCGCGCGGATCCTCAGGGAGTGGAAAAAGGATCCCGCCGCCCTCGCCCGCTTCGATGCCAACAAAGACGGAGAGATCTGTCTGGAAGAGTGGGAGGCCGCCCGGCAGGCTGCTACCGATACGGCCCTGATGCAGCGTGCCGAGCGCGCCATGGCACCCGCAACGCACCTCTTGAGTCGCGGCCCCGATCGTCGCCGGCCTTATATCCTGTCGGCCTTGCCCGAGGACCACCTGGTTACCCGGTACCGTTGGATGACCCGTTTTGGGGGACTTGGTTTCCTGCTATCCATTGGCGGCCTTGCCTGGCTGTTGCTCACGACCTGAGATGAGATCCCCGCCATCCGCCATCCGCCATCCGGCATGCGTATCGCGCATTGAAAAGGGTGATTTCAGGGGGCGACGGGGGATGACACGACGACTGCGCTCAGAAGCGAATTCGCGTGTTACATTAATACTCTGACCCTATCTTGATCCGAGCCTTCATGAATAATCCCCTTTTGCAGATGAGCGGGTTGCCCCCGTTTCCCGAGATCCTGCCGGAACACGTGGAGCCGGCTGTGGACCAGGTGCTGGCGGAAAATCGCGAGGCCATGAATGCCCTGCTGGATCAGTCGGAGCCATTCACCTGGGACAATTTCATTCATCCCCTCGCTCTGCTGGAAGACCGACTCAACCGAATCTGGTCACCGGTGCGCCACATGAATTCCGTGGTGAATTCCGAGTCTCTCCGTCAGGCCTATAATGCCTGTCTGCCCAAGCTCTCCGACTATGCTACCGAGATGGGGCAGAATGTCCGGCTGTTTCAGGCCTACCAGAGTATGGCCGAAGGTCCGGGGTTTGCTGACCTCTCTCCCACGCAGCAACGGGTGATCACCAACGCCCTGCGGGACTTCCACCTGAGCGGTGTGGACCTGCGAGATGAACAGAAGGATCGTTACAAGGAGATCGCGCAAGGGCTCTCTCAGTTGACCTCACGCTTCGAGGAGAATGTCCTCGATGCCACCCAGGCCTGGCAGCGCCATGTGCCCGAGGAAGCCTCACTGAAGGGCCTGCCCGAGTCGGCCATGGATATGTTGCGGCAGAACGCCCGGCAGCGCTCCCTGGAGGGGTGCCTGATCACGCTCGAGTTTCCCTCCTACTATGCCATCATGACCTTTGCCGACGACCGGGAGCTGCGTCGCGAGGTGTATGGTGCCTACGTCACACGGGCCTCGGACGAGGGCCCCCACGACCGGAAATTCGACAACTCCGAGGTGATGGAGCGCATTCTGGCCCTGCGGAACGAACAGGCCCGACTGTTGGGTTATGACAATTATGCCCAACTCTCCCTGGCCACCAAGATGGCCGAATCCCCGGAACAGGTGGTGGGATTCCTCACGGATCTGGCCGAACGGGCACGTCCCGCCGCCGTCCAGGAACTGGAGACCCTGAACGAGTTCGCCCGGGAGCATCTGGAGCTGGAAGACCTGCAGGCCTGGGACCTGGCCTATGCCTCGGAGAAACTGCGCCAGCATGCCTACAACCTCTCTCAGGAAGATCTCAAGCCCTACTTCCCGGTGGATCGTGTGTTGCAGGGGCTATTTGATCTGGTGGAGCGGTTGTATCAGGTGCGCATCCATCAGGAGACGGGTGTTCCCGTGTGGCACGAGGAAGTGCGTTTCTACGAGATCCAGGACCCGGACGGTACCCCGCGGGCGCGCTTCTATCTGGACCTGTACGCGCGCAGCCACAAGCGAGGCGGCGCCTGGATGGATGAGTGCCTGAATCGCCTGCGCGATGGTGATGATCTGCAGTTGCCGGTGGCCTACATGACCTGCAACTCTACGCCGCCCGTGGGTGGCAAGCCGGCGCTGTTCACCCATGATGAAGTGCTCACCCTCTTCCATGAATTTGGTCACGGGCTGCATCACATGCTCACGCGGGTGGATTGCCCGGATGTGGCCGGCATCAATGGTGTGGAATGGGATGCCGTGGAATTGCCCAGTCAGTTCATGGAGAACTGGTGCTGGGAACGGGAGGCCCTGGACATGTTCGCTGCCCATCACGAAACGGGCGAGCCCTTGCCTCAGGACCTGTTCGACAAGCTCCTGGCCACCCGGCACTTCCAGGCCGCCATGCAGATGGTTCGGCAACTGGAGTTTTCCCTGTTTGATATGCGCCTGCATGCGGAATACGATCCGGATCGGGGGGCACGCATTCAGGAGATCCTCGACCAGGTCCGTGATCAGGTGGCGGTCATGAAGCCACCCGCCTTCAATCGTTTTCAGCATGGGTTTTCGCATATCTTTGCCGGCGGGTACGCGGCGGGTTATTACAGCTACAAATGGGCCGAGGTGCTCTCTGCCGACGCCTTTGCCCGCTTTGAGGAAGAAGGTTTGTTCAGTCCCGGCGTGGGCCATGCCTTTCTCACCGAGATCCTCGAGCAAGGTGGATCCCGCCCTGCTCTGGAGCACTTCAAGGCTTTTCGGGGAAGGGAACCCGATATCGAGGCCCTGTTGCGTCATTCGGGGCTGGCCGCGGCATGAGGATCGCCACCTGGAATGTCAATTCCCTGAAGGTGCGTCTGCCCCATGTACTGGACTGGCTGGAGCAGCAGCGTCCCGACGTACTGGCCCTTCAGGAAACCAAGCTCATTGATGAGGCTTTCCCGGTGGAGGCGCTGTCGGAGGCGGGCTATCAGGCCGTGTTTGGGGGGCAGAAGACCTATAACGGCGTGGCCCTGCTCTCACGGAAGGCGGCCATGGACCCGGTGACCGATCCCCCCGGCGTGGAGAGCCCGGATCGGCGCATCCTGGCCGCCACCGTGGACGGCGTGCGTGTGATCAACCTCTACGTGGTCAATGGCTCCGAGGTGGGGTCCGAAAAGTATGTCTACAAGCTGGAATGGCTGCGTCGGGTCACCGAGTTTCTGCGTACCGAGCGGGATCGGCATGAGCATGTGGTGGTGCTGGGTGATTTCAACATTGCCCCCGAGGATCGCGACGTCTACGATCCTGAGGCCTGGCACGAGCGAATCCTGTGCTCCATACCTGAGCGGGAGGCGCTCAAGACCCTCATGGATCTGGGTTTCGTGGATGTCTTCAGGCGTTTTGATCAGCCGGATGCGAGTTATAGCTGGTGGGATTACCGGGCCGCCCGTTTCCGCCGCAATCAGGGGCTGCGAATCGATCTGATCCTGGCCACAACCGCCCTGGCCGGGCAGTGTACCGCCAGTACAATCGATGTGGCGCCACGAAGACTGGAGCGCCCCTCCGACCATGCGCCCGTCGTTGCCGACTTTCACCTGTAGACCGGACCATCATGAAATATCGTGACCTTCGCGAGTTCATCCAGGGCCTGGAGGCCATGGGCGAATTAAAGCGCATCCAGACGCCCGTCGACCCGCGCCTGGAGATGACAGAGATCTGCGATCGCACGCTCCGCGCCGAGGGCCCTGCCCTGCTCTTCGAGAACCCTACCGGACATCGCATGCCGGTGTTGGGCAATCTCTTTGGCACCCCCCGCCGGGTGGCTCTAGGCATGGGCGAGGATTCTGTGGAAGCCCTGCGCGAGGTGGGCAAGTTGCTGGCCTTCCTCAAGGAACCCGATCCGCCCAAGGGGATCAAGGAAGCCTGGAGTACCCTGCCTGTCTTCAAGAAGGTGCTGGACATGGCGCCCAAAAAGGTACGTCACGGGGTGTGTCAGAGCGTGGTCAAGAAGGGGGATGAAGTGGACCTTGGAGAACTCCCCGTGCAGGTCTGCTGGCCGGGGGATGCCGGTCCCTTGATCACCTGGGGTCTGGTGGTGACCCGCGGCCCCCACAAGGAACGTCAGAACATGGGGATTTATCGGCAGCAGGTGATCGGTCGCAACCGGGTGATCATGCGCTGGTTATCCCATCGCGGGGGCGCCCTGGATTTTCGGGAATGGCAAAAGGCCCACCCTGGCAAACCCTTCCCGGTCTCCGTGATCCTGGGTGCCGATCCTGCCACCATCCTGGGGGCCGTCACCCCGGTGCCCGATACCCTCTCGGAGCATGCCTTTGCGGGTTTACTGCGGGGTTCCCGCACGGAACTGACCACTTGTCTGGGCAATGATCTGCAGGTGCCGGCCACCGCCGAGATCATTCTGGAGGGCGTGATCCATCCGGATGACATGGCACCTGAGGGGCCATTTGGCGACCATACCGGGTATTACAATGAAGTGGACAGCTTTCCGGTGTTCACCGTGGAACGCATGACGCATCGCCCGGACCCCATCTATCACAGCACCTATACGGGTCGGCCACCGGACGAGCCGGCCATCCTGGGCGTGGCCCTCAATGAGGTGTTTGTGCCCATCCTGCGAAAGCAGTTTCCCGAGATCGTTGATTTCTATCTCCCGCCGGAGGGGTGTTCCTACCGTCTGGCGGTGGTGAGTATCCGTAAACAGTATGCGGGCCACGCCAAGCGGGTGATGCTGGGCGTGTGGTCCTTCCTGCGTCAGTTCATGTACACCAAGTTCGTGATCATCGTGGATGATGATGTGAATGCGCGGGACTGGAAGGACGTGATCTGGGCCATGACCACCCGTATGGATCCCGGTCGGGATACGGTCACTATCGATAATACCCCTATTGATTATCTTGATTTTGCCTCTCCTGTCTCCGGCCTCGGTTCCAAAATGGGTTTTGATGCCACCAACAAGTGGCCTGGAGAGACTCAACGGGAGTGGGGTACGCCCATCGTCATGAGTGACGAGGTGAAACGACGGGTTGATGAGATTTGGGACGAACTGGGCATCTAGCCGACCGGTGTGCTTTGCACATAGGGGTACTGGGGGTAAATTGAGGTGAATCAAACCCTACAGGCCTGACGGTATTGGCCGATACTGAACTCGCAGGGAGGCGCCCGGCAGGCGCCCCGTGTTTTCCTCATCACGGATCTCGCCATGACACAACGCATGCTCCTTATGACCGGCCTGGTGGTACTGTCCGGATTGCTGGCCCTCAGTCTCGTGTGGTTGCTGGGGCCCGGGCCGGGATCGGCCATCCTGGCTTCCGTGCTCGCCACCGGCGGTGCCGTGGCGGTGATGGACAGACTGCAAGTGGCACCCCGGGAACGGAACCTGGAGGCGCTGTACACGCGCTGCCGCTCCCGCACCCCTACCCCACTGGGTGATCATGATGATAGCCGGGTCAAGATCATCGCCCAGGCCCTGGATCAGCAAGGTAAGCTGGCGGGGCGATTGGCCGATACGGGATCGCGTATCGCCGTTTCCGCCGCGGAGGTGTCCCACGCCTCGGTCACCCTGAAGCAGCGGGTTCACTCCCAGGTCTCCACCGTCAATGGTATTGCTGATGCCTCCGGGCAGATCTCCGCCACGGTGCAGACCTCCGTGGAGAGTTCAGAACAGGCAGCCGAGAGCGCTCGTCTGACCAACGAGGCCAGTCACGACGGTCATGCCTGCGTGGAAGACGCCCTGAGTCATATGGAGGAGATGAAGGCCCGCATGGAGCAGGCCTCGCAACTCATGTCCCGTCTCGAGGGCCGGGCTGGCGAGATCCAGCGCATCACCCAGGTGATCAGTGGCATTGCCGAACAGACCAATCTGCTGGCCTTGAATGCGGCCATCGAGGCCGCCCGAGCCGGTGAACAGGGACGGGGGTTCGCGGTGGTGGCCGATGAGGTGCGCAGCCTGGCCAACCGTACCTCGCAGGCCACCGGCGAGATTGGCCAGATGGTGCAGGAGATCAATACCGAAACCCACCAGGCCGCCTCCACCATGCAGCAGTTGGTGGAGTCAGTCCAGGGCAGTGCCGATCGCACCGTGAAGGTGGATCAGCACCTCTCTGACATCCTCAATCACTCTGCCAATGCCGATAATTGCATCCAGACGGTGGTCAGTGGCGCCGAGCAGAACCATCAACATCTCGATGAGGTGACCCGGGCGATTCAGACCGTGAGCAGCCATCTACGGGAGACGGAGGATGATGTCAGTCATTTGTCCGCGCAGGCGGAACAATTGGCGGAACGGGCAGAACTGATTTATGAACTCCTGGGGGATGTGGGACTGGGAGGCCTGCATGATCAGGTGCGCCATGAGGCGGAACAGGCTGCTGCCGCTGTGGGCCGTGCCTTCGAAGCGGCGGTGGATGCCGGGCGCATTCGCCTGGAGGATCTCTTCGACCGCAACTACAAGCCGATACCGGATACCGACCCGGTAAAGCACAAGACACGCTTTGACGATTTCACCGATCAGGTGCTGCCAGCCATACAGGAGCCCATCCTGGAGCGCCATCGCTTTATCGCCTATGCCGGTGCTGTGGATGATCGGGGCTATTTCCCCACCCATAACCGGCGTTATGCCAAGGCCCTGACCGGCGATTATGAGAAGGATCTGGCCAATAACCGCACCAAGCGCATCTTCAAGGACCGCACCGGATCCCGCTGCGGTTCGCATCAAAAACCCTATTTGTTGCAGACTTACAAGCGGGACACCGGAGAGATCATGCATGATCTCTCCGTGCCCATCTTCGTCAAAGGACGTCACTGGGGTGGTTTTCGTATCGGGTATCATGATCAAAGCGGCTAATCGCGTCGCCTGAATCCACCACCCGGCCATTGCCATGAAACTTCCTGGGTATCCTTACAGCCTGCGGGCTGCCCTGCTCGCCTTTGTGCTCGCCCCCTTGCTGATCATCGTGCTTCTGGCGGGCTGGTCTGGCCTCAAGACCCTCGAGTCGCACATGGAAACGCGGATGCAGCACGATATCGAGCTGGTGGCACGCGCCATTCATCTGCCCCTGAGCGACGCCCTCTCCCGTGGCGAGCGGAGTAATATCCAGCAGGCCCTGGATTCCGCCTTTCGCATCGATCAGGTCTACGGTGCCTACGTTTATGATCACCAGGGAGAACTGGTGGCAGCCAGTGGCCCACGCAGCCCGTCCATGGATCGTCGGCGGGATGCCCGTCTTGCTACGGTAACGGGTACCCATGGCGCCTGTGACGATCGGAGTGGCCAGGAGATCTACTCCTTTTTCATGCCCCTGAGCGATGCCGGTGGCCGTATCAACGGACTGCTCCAGGTGACCCGCCATGGTGGTGATTTTCATGACGACCTGACGCAGGTGCGCTCCCGCGCCCTCACCGCCCTGGGGGTTCTCAGCCTGCTGTTCATTACGGTGGTGGTGTTCGGTCATCAACGAGCGGTGGGGCGTCATGTGAGCCGCCTGGTCAATGCCATGGCACGGGTGGGTCAGGGAGATCGTCAGTTACGGGTGACGGGTGCCGGGCCGCGGGAGTTGAGAGTGCTGGCTGAGGCCATGAATCGAATGCTGGATAACATGGATCGCTCCAATGCCGAGCTGGAGACCCAGCGCCGCCATCAGGCAGCCCTGGAGGAACGCCTGCGCCACTCTGAAAAGTTGGCCGCGATCGGCCAGCTGGCGGCGGGGGTGGCCCATGAGCTGGGTTCCCCACTGGGGGTGATCAACGGACAGGCCCAACGGGCCCTGCGTCGGGTGGAGGCGGACACGCCGCAGGCCCGGGCCCTGGCTGAGATTCGTCAGGAAGTGGGCCGGATGGACCGAATCGTGCGCCAGTTAATGGATTTTGGCCGTAGAAACCCCCCTCGCGTGCGCGATGAACCTGTGCGTCGACTGGTCAGTGCCGCGTTGAGCCAGGTGCAGGATGAGGCGCGGGCACGGGGCACTGTCCTGACTCTGCTCAATCCGGAGGATGGCCCGGTGATCCCCATGGATCGAGCGCGGCTGGAACAGGCCCTGACGAACCTCCTGCGCAACGCCATCCAGGCCACGCCCGGCGGACAGGTCCAGGTGAGCTGGACATCGGCGCAAGGGCGTCTGGCACTGGTGGTGGAAGATGATGGACCGGGCATCGACCCGGACCATCGCTCACGATTGTTTGAACCCTTCTTTACCACCAAGTCCGTGGGCAGCGGCACGGGTTTGGGATTGGCGGTGGCCCATGGTGCCGTCACGGAGCACCATGGCGAGATCCACGTGGGGGAAAGCCCCCTGGGTGGGGCACGGTTCGTGCTTCATCTACCCCTCAATGTCGTGGCAACCGAAGGCAATGATGACCCAGACCTCCAATAACAACCTTGAGCAGATCCTGGTCGTGGAGGACGATGCCTCCCATCGTGAGCTGGTGGTGGAAGAACTCAAGGATGCCGGCCTGAATGTGTTCGCCGTGGGCGATGCGGAGGCGGCGCGGGCGCATCTGGAAACCGGGCATATCTCGCTGGTCCTCAGTGACCTGCGCCTGCCCGGGAACGATGGCCAGGACTTGCTCATACAGTGCCGTCGCCTGCCCATGCCGCCGTCGTTCATCATGCTCACCGCGTTTGGCACCATTGCCCAGGCGGTGGAGGCCCTCAAGCAGGGAGCCGACGATTTTCTCACCAAGCCGGTGGATCTGGATCATCTGGTCATCTCCGTGCGCCGTGCCCTGCGCACCCGCCGATTACAGGCCGAAGTGGCCCGCTACCGCGAGCTGCTGGAGGCGGATGATTTCCATGGCCTGATCGGCAGCAGCCCGGCCATGCAGGCCCTGTACGAAAATGTGCGTCGACTGGCACGTGCCTCCGGACCGGTGCTGGTCACCGGGGAGTCGGGCACCGGCAAGGAACTGGTGGCCCGGGCCATTCACGCCGAGAGTGATCGCGCCGGTGGCCCCTTCGTGGCTATCAACTGCGCGGGCATACCCGGCGAACTCATGGAAAGCGAGCTCTTTGGCCATGCCGCCGGAGCCTTCAGCGGGGCGCAGCAGGCGCGTCGAGGCCTCTTCGCCGAGGCCCATGGAGGCACCCTGTTGCTGGACGAGATCGGCGAGATGCCCATGGCCATGCAGGCAAAGCTGCTGCGCCTGCTTCAGGATGGCCGCGTGCGCCCGGTGGGCAGTAATCAGGAAAAGGAAACCAATGTGCGCGTCGTGGCGGCCACCAACCGTGATCTTGGGCCCATGATTGCCGATAATTGTTTCCGCGAGGACCTGTTTTATCGCCTGGAAACCTTCCGCCTGCATGTGCCGCCGCTGCGGGAACGGGGTGATGACATCGAACGCCTCGCGGCGCGTTTCCTGGCCCGTTTTGGAGCGGCCATGGATCGTCCTGTGGAGGGCATCACCCCCGAGGCCATGCGCGCTCTGCGCAGCTACTCATTCCCCGGCAACGTGCGGGAATTGACCAACCTCATCGAGCGGGCGGTCACCTTCTGTCGTGGCACCGAGATCCAGTTGGCGGATCTCCCTGAACGGCTTGATGCTGCACGCACCGAATCAGGTGCCGGTGCCGCGGCCACCCAATTGTGGTCGGAGGAGGACACCCACATGCCTACCCTTCAGGAGATCGAGGATCGCTACATCCGTTGGGTGCTCGAACGCCTGGATGACAACAAGCGCCAGGCGGCCAAGGTGCTGGGGATCGGTCGCCGCACCCTTTACCGAAGGCTGGGAGATGGCGCCCAGGATGACGAGGCGGACATGGACGCTCAGGCATTTCCGCGCACGTAGCATGGTGGCGCATGTGCCATCCTGACTCACCCTCAGCGGGGGGCATGGCAGTGTCGTAAGAGAATTTCGTGAACGTGAAAGCACCCAGGTTCAGCTACGGAAGCTCCCTTCTCCCCCTTGGGGGAGAAGGGCTGGGGATGAGGGGGTGGGGGAGGCACTGTGCCAGCCCTCACCCCAACCCCTCTCCCCTGAGGGGAGAGGGGCTCGTATTGTATCTTTCATCATCGGGGGTGCCTCACCACCGTGATGTATGAGAGTTAGGGTAGAGGGCTACGGTCTCGGCATGGCTTTCCTGGCACGGAATCTGCTTATCCAAGACGTAACGCTAATTTCACCAGGAGAAACCGCATGAAACATCATCCCCTTCGCACCCTTTCCCTCACCGTGGCCATCGCCGGCCTCTTGGGCCTGGGTAGCCACGCCATGGCCCAGCAGCAGGGTGATTTCCAGGGCCAGCAGCAACAGCCCCCGGGCATGGACCAGCAGCAGGCTCCCCAAGTGGATCCCCAGACCCTGGACCGTTTCGTGGATGCCTTTGTGGCTGTGCAGCATATCCGCGATGACTTTGCGGAGCAGCTTCAGGATGTGACGGATGAAGCCGAGGCCCAGTCCCTGCAGCAGGAGGCCCAGGAGGAAATGATCAGCGCCGTGCAGGACGAGGGCATGAGCGTGGACGAGTACAATCAGGTCGCCATGTCCCTGCAGAACGACCCCGCCATGCTTCAGCAGGTCCAGGAGATGGCCGCCGAACGGATGTAATGGTCGGATCCTGACGCCCGTGCCTCCCGGTGCAGGCCGGGGGGCCGGCTTTCCTTCTCAGAGTTCGTTCTGTATGCGTTTGTAGCCCTGTACCAGGCCTACATTGGTCTGGGCCACATCCTCCGAGAAACTTGAAGCATCCGCTGTGACCGCCTCGATGCTCGCCAGGTCGGTTTCGGAATGGATATTGCTGGTGGACGGGATATAGAAGGATTCCGGCACCTGACAGTCTTCCACTACTGAGTTATGGCGGATGACCGATCCCCCTCCCACCGAGCAGTTGAACAGGACCGTGTTAAAGCCGATGAAGACCCGGTTCCCTACCTTGCAGGGGCCATGGATGATGGAACGATGGGCGATGGAGGTATTTTCCCCAATCTCGACCCGGGCACCGGACTTGGAGTGGATGACGACCCCGTCCTGAATATTGGAATTATCACCGATGATGATGGGTTCCAGTTCACCCTGAGCGTCCAGTTCATCGGCCCGGATGACGGCATAGGGACCAATGAACACATGCTCTCCAACCACCACCTTGCCACAAAGGATGGCTGTCGGGTCCACGAATGCAGACTCGGCCACTTGGGGCAGATGCCCCGTGGGGTTCTTGCGTATCAAGGCAGTGCCCTCATGTCAGTCTCAAAAAAGTGGCTCATGCTGCCACCGTCGCGGGCACAAGGCAATCGTGCTTGCGCGTGTCATCCGTGGGTGTTGCGACGGCTGATGCGGTAAGGAGTGACCTCGGCATCATCAAGTGTGTCATCGCCTTGTTCGACCTTGAGTGATGCCCGGATGCCGGCTTCCATCCGCGGATAATGCAGATCCACCCCAAGATCCACCAGACTGCGCCCCGCCACGACGACCCGGGACTCACGCAGGAAGGACATCATGCCCGGACTGAGCACCTCTTCCGCTTCCGCCATGCTCACGCAGGGGGGACGCGGGAGGTCTGCAGCATCTGCCACGGCATAGACAAAATCGGTCATGGAGCGGTGGTCGCTGTCCCCCACGTTGTAGGTTTGTCCTTCCGGACCATGATCCAGAGCGGCTGCGCACAGCGTGGCCAGGTCATCAGCGTGAATACGATTGCCCGGACCGGCGTCCTCGGGGCAGATGACCGGCTCTCCTGCCTGCG